>JANXNM010000207.1 GCA_025354065.1 Synechococcales cyanobacterium 340R_concoct_173_sub
CTCACTCAAGCAACTGTCGCCAGAGCGCTTACAAGTGCTTGCTGATTTTGCGGCTTACTTGGCAAATGCTGAAAGCGAAGTTGCAACTCAAGAACTTCTGGCAATTCCTGGCTTGCTAGAGCGTGTTAAGCAAAATCAAGCAACCTCTAACGCCCAGTACAGCAGTTGGAGAACCCTTCGCTTTGATGTATGAAGTTCTTCTCCACCCCGATGTCCAAAAAGTTTACGTCAATGCTGACCAAGCCTTAGCCAAGAAGATTACCCGATGTTTGCAGCAGCTAGAGAAAACTCCCCGATCTCATCCCAACATCAAAGCTCTCAAAGGAGATTATGCAGGCTACTATCGCTACCGTATTGGGGATTACAGGATAATCTATTCGGTGGATGATGAATTGGTTCAGGTGTTGGTTGTGGCGATCGCCCATCGCAGTGAAGCATATGAACCATGAGGGTGAGCTACTAAGCTGACGTAGAAACGCCGCATAACAACCCCCTAGCGGACGAAGTGGAGATCTCGGAGTTGATTTCAAGGTTACTTGCCACTACTGAAGGGGAACGTTAGAAAGATAGTACGATCGCACTCTCAACCAACAACCGCCAGCAAATGCGAGTATCAATATAGCTCGATCGAGATTCCGTTATATTTTCAAAATGACCGATCGCTCACGGTGATAGATCGAGAGTTGCAATCGTAATGGTGTGAAGTATACAAAATGGATTAGTTTCGTAGGGACATGGCTTGCTGAGATAGGGCGGCTATGTCCCTGATGCCGATCGGGAGTTCAGGAGAATCGATCGGGTATTGATTAGATTAAGCAGTTTGTAAGACTTGGGGTTCAGGAAGGGGCTTACCGATCGCACTATAACCGTAAATCAAATCTTGCAAAACTTCCTGAGCGTTTTGGAATGCTTCGTCATAAGTGTCACCATGGGTATGGGTATAGGTTCCCCACTCTGGAAAGCTAACAACGTAAGTTTGATCGATTTCTGACCATTGAATTAGAATGCTATATTTCATCGATCGTTCTCCTGAATAATTTTTTTGAGTTCTTGCAGAGCTTCTAAAACATCTTTTTCCTAATAGGGTTGAGCATCTTTACTGTCTTTCCCAGAAAGAATCACAGGTGCGGTAAGCAATGGATGAACCCAATAGGTATGACTTCCTTTTCCTCGTTTTGGCAGAAGCGTAAACCCTGCTTTACTCAAGTTTTGCTTGAGTTCTCGGATGCTTTTGGGCATGAGGTAATTAACAGACCTATTATATCGAACTATAGCAGAACGAAAATCAGGGTTACTTATAGATGATTGGGTTCATAAACGATCGTCGCGTCCTTTTGTTGGTGCGATCGAAGTCCCGAAGTTCACAGGATTTTCGATCGCGGTTATCCATTGCGGGTTGCGATCGTAATCGCGTTAAGTATCTGAACCGAAAGTGTTGTGTCCCTAACTTGATTTAGATCACCTTACGCATTGGAGCCATTCGCGGATCAAGGATTTTGTGACCACTTTCGGGAAACTTGATGCCTAAATGCAATTTGCTCGCTGATGCAAACACATGGGTAACAGTGCCCGTGCCAAACGCTTCATGCACAACCTTATCGCCAGTCAGCCAGTCCTGAGGTGCATTGTCACGGGGTTGAAACTTGGGTTTGGGTTCACGGATGGCTTGGGCTTCGGTCGCTTTTCCTAGACTTTTCGCCCATTTGGCCGGAGGTGGACTATTAGTTTCCATTAAATCGGTCGGAAGTTCGGCGAGAAATAGTGAAGGCGATGCGGGTTCGCGGTTGCCATAAAGACGACGGGCGCGGGCGTGGGTAATAAACAATAACTCCTGGGCACGGGTGATGCCGACATAACACAGGCGACGTTCTTCTTCTATTGCAGAGGGGTCATCCAGCGATCGGTAGCTCGGGAACAATCCTTGCTCTAACCCCACGAGAAATACGACAGGAAACTCCAATCCTTTTGAAGCATGAAGCGTCATTAAAGAAACTTTTTTATCTTCTTCATTTGTAGAATCCATATCCGACGACAATGCAGCACTCGCCAAAAATCCAGTCAATGACTTATCTTCGTCACTATCTTCTTCAAATTGCAACACAGCGTTATAAAGCTCTTTAACGTTTTGAAACCGATCTTGCGCTTCATCGGTGTCCTGGGATTTTAGTTCAGCCAAATATCCCGAAGTCTCAAGAATATCCTGAACTAATGCCGAAGCCGATACTGTATCCCGTTGAGCTTGAGCATTACGAATCACATCAGCAAATGCCAATACTCCTTTAGACGATCGGCCAGCTAAGGTCCGCACAGAGGTTTCATCTTTAAGAATTTCCCACAAAGGAACCTGAAGTTCAACAGCAGCCCGCACAAGGGAATCGATCGTTGCTTTACCGACACCCCGCTTTGGAGTATTGATGACGCGCAACAAACTGACCGAATCCGCTGGATTGGCGACAGCACGCAAATAGGCAACCACATCTTTGATTTCTTTACGATCGTAAAACCGCAAGCCGCCAATCACACGATAGGGAACCCCCGCCCGCACTAAGGATTCTTCCAACGCACGAGATTGAGCATTGGTCCGGTAGAGAATCGCAAATTTACCGAAATCGAGTTCTGGATTTTTGCGTTCAAGGGATTCAATTTGTTGTCTGACAAATTCCGCTTCGTCAATCTCATCCTCACAACGATGGAGCCGAATCGGTTCGCCTTGACCTCGGGTTGGTTTTAGTACTTTGTCAATGCGTTCAGTATTGTGTTCAATTAAAGCATTAGCCATTTGTAAGATATTAGCCGTCGATCGATAATTTTCTTCAAGCTTAACCATGGACTGGGTTTCAGCATCTTCTAGCCCATCCCCAAAGTCACTTTGAAAGCCCATTAAAATAGTAAAATCAGCGCTGCGGAATGAGTAAATAGACTGATCCGCATCCCCTACCACAAAGACCGATCGGTAGTTCCAATCATCAAATTCATTAGGATCTTTCCCATTGGTCGTGAGCATTTGAATCAAATCATACTGCGTGCGGTTAGTATCTTGATATTCATCTACTAAAATATGTCTAAATCGTTTATGCCAATAGCCGCGAACGAGTTCATTTTGACGAAACAGTTTTACAGGCATTAGGATCAAATCATCAAAATCTAATGCATTGTTTTCAGCCAAGCGATCGAGATAACATTCATATACATTTGCAATGACTCGTCCCCGGAAGTTATTCTGTTCTTGTTCAAATTCTTGGGGCGTTAGACCTTGATTTTTTGCATTGCTAATAGCAAACCGAACGGCACGGGGTTCAAACTTTTTATCGTCTAAATTCAGCTTATTAACAATGATGTCTTTGATTAAACCTTGCACATCAGATTCGTCAAAAATAGAGAATGTTTTGGTCCATTTACGACCTTTTGGATCTTGGTATTTTTCAATATCAAAACGCAAGATTCGACAACATAATGCGTGAAATGTACCAATCCACAGCTCTTTGGTGATGTTTTTATAGACTTGCGATCGTAGTTTTGTTTGTTCCGATTGGGATAAGGCATCGAGGGGCTTGCCGTGGGTGTTGTGAGATTGCTGATCGGCAAATAGCTTTTCGACCCGATCTTTCATTTCCTTGGCCGCTTTATTTGTAAAGGTGACGGCTAGAATATTTTCCGGGTCAGTGCGATGGGTGAGGACGAGGTTTGCAATACGATAAGTCAGCGCCCGAGTCTTTCCTGATCCTGCGCCTGCAATAACTAAGAGCGGTCCACAATAATGCTCCACCGATTGACGCTGGGAAGGATTGAGATGAGCAAGAAAATCAGTGAATTTGGGCATGATGCGGCGCTCAAAGCTGTGGACTCTAGACGGGTAAACCTTTACCATACCGCGTCCCCGACACGCCTGCAACGCCTAAGTTTTTATCATGGTGGTCGAATTGAAGCCTTAATTGAAGCAGCGGAATGCAAAGTGATATATTTTACTGCCCTATTCTCCGAACCTAAATCGAATTGAGAAATGTTGGGCTTAGATTAAAAGTTGGGTCCGTAAGTTGGTGCGTGATTTCTATAATTTGAGGAAGGTTATTGATTCTGTCCTTAAAAAACAGCGTCCTAACTAAGTAGGCCCCAGCTATAGTGTTTGATACCGATCGCCTTTTACTCCAATAAGCATGTGAATTTTAAAATTAGTAGGCCCTCATCGCTACCGCACCTAGTTCAGTTCTGAGAGCTATCCTAAAAACACTTGAACTTCTTACTTCTTTAGGGAGTAAGCCCGAAGTTGATGGAACGTCCCCCAACCATTCCATTGGCCATCTGGTGGCTCCCAATACTTGACATATCGAGCAGTTGTCGGGGGAATTGCCACATCAACATCAATTTTATTAAAACTAGTCATTGGAGAGTAAGGATGGACTATTTTAGAAGCTAATTGCCAAGTTTTATTATCCCTTGAAACCTCAACGCGAAAGGTTAGTGAATTCTTAAACGCACCATCCCAATCAATATTGTAGCCAACACCGTTAAGTGAATAAACCGCCCCTAAATCGATAGTTTGAAAAGTGCCAGTCCCTTGATTGGTTCCGTTTCCCCACCGCCCCTGTTTTGGATAATTCGTTGTTGTTTGGTAATCAGCCGGATCGTTAGCATTGCCCCAGCTAGGATAGGTAATCCCTCCGTTTCTGGCAATCACTCGTTTACCCGCAGCTACATTGATGCCTGATATCGGCTTCGACGAAGCAAGATTACTCAAGGATGCTGGTTTCACTGATGATGGGGGAAGCACAGGGGTATTTGAGGCTTGTTCAATCGATTGAGAGCAGCCAGCCACAAATCCCGTAGCGACAAAGATCAAAGCAAACCAGCTACATAATTGTTTCATACGAGCTTGTTTCATACGAACTCCTTAATTCCACTTGCTCTATCATAGGCTTTCTCAGGGTAGGCCATTGCCTCAGATTCCCAAAGAGTGTAAGGCGATTGACTTTTGGATTAGCTGCACTAAAAAATCAGTGGACGATCGCTTCCCGTAACATCAATCGTCTTCAACAGGTCTAAAACAGTACCCATTTCCTTAATTTTGCAGCGATCGATCGCTATCTCATCAAGAGATTTTGTCCCCTAGAGAAACAAATACAGAAATTAGAGATCATTGCCTTGATGTTGTTGCCACTTTTCATAAGAAATACGCGGAACCTCGAAACGATCGCGAGTTCGGCAATAGTAAGCTGGCGAACCCATGCGACCAATGGGCATAAATCCATTAATGTGCAAGCGATCGCCAATCAGTTCATCATCCACATGAAACATCACTACTTGTCCAATAATCAAGTTATAGGCTCCCAAAGGCTGTTGGCTATGCAAGATGCATTCTAAACTTGCCTTCGCTTCTGCCACCCGTGGAACTTTAATCTTTTTTGATTCTGCTAGATGTAACTCTAATGCGGTAAGTTCACTTTCATTAGGCGGAAAATTTGCTGCTGAAAAATTCATTTCGGATAATAGATCTTCTGTCACCAAATTAACCACAAATTCTCCATTAGTGATGATATTTGCGGCAGTATCTTTTGGACTGCCATCCTCTTTATTGCCGATGCTAATGATGATATAAAGAGGGTCACTACCGATCGCATTAAAAAAACTAAAGGGCGCAAGATTAATAACGCCTTCAGCATTTTGTGACGTTACCCAAGCGATCGGGCGAGGAACAACGAGATTGGTTAATAATTTGTAGTTGTCTTGGGGTGATGTAGAACTGGGATCGATATGCATAGGGAATAGTCAGCCTCTTGACGCTCTGGGTATTGCAAATGGGAAATTCTATTTTAACGATTCAGCGCACTCATACTTTGGGCGGGATAGCGATCGCCTGCGGCAATACCTTGGGGAGCGACAGCATTAATACGACTCAAATCTTCGGCAGTTAGAGTCACATTAGTTGCGCCAACATTCTCTTCGAGATAGCTGCGGCGTTTGGTTCCAGGAATTGGCACGATATAGTCACCTTGAGCTAGCAACCATGCGAGAGCGAGTTGTCCGGTAGTAACGCCTTTTTCAGCCGCGATCGCTTTTACTCCGACCGTCTCTTCAATCGGCACGGTCAAATCAACGCGATGTTGATAATAGAGGTCGATCACATCTACCCCTAGGCGTTGTAAAGATGCATCACAAGCCTGTTGCACGTATTCAGGTTTACCGCTAATCCCTAACCAATCCCCATCCGCAGTGTGAACGTTGGCGAATTTTGTGGCAAGGATGACACGATCGAGGCGGTCTTTGATTGCTCTGCCAACTAGTTTTTCGTTAGTGAACGGACCATACATATCGGCGGTATCGAGGAAGTTCACACCGAGGTCTAGGGCATGATGAATCATAGCGATCGCTTCGTCGTCGTTGCTATTGCCATAGAACTCAGACATTCCCATACAACCCAGTCCTAGTTCAGATACTTCTAGTCCTTGATTACCTAGCTTTCTTGTTTTCATGGGTAAATTCCTATCTTGGAGGGTCACGATTCAACTAGCTTAGCGTATGTCTTAGTAGGTTTTAGTAGTCCTAAGTAGGTAACAATGTGCTGTAGCAGTGAATAAAGTACCTAATTTTTCTAATGTAATTTTCTAACTTTTTACACAATGACAACGTTTTTCGCACTAGTCGAGAGATGATTTGGCATCAGGTTCAGTTCAATTGCTAAATATAACTACTTTTTCCACTCTACCTAGCTCGCTTACTCATTGGTTTGACAGTTGTAGAAGCTGTTCTAACTAACTCCTAAATATTTGGCAAGACGATAGCCCATGATGATCCCAACAACCCCGAAGATCACGCTAAAAACGATCGAGATAAATGAAAATGAGCTACTACCCCAAAGGACTGGGATGTAACTACCTAGAGTCGATCCAAAGAATCCGCCAAGGCCGATAAGTAATTTTTCCATGCAAAGTAGTGTAGAGTGCTTTGACTCAAGTGCCGAAAGTTTT
>JANXNM010000262.1 GCA_025354065.1 Synechococcales cyanobacterium 340R_concoct_173_sub
GTCAGGCTCAGCCCCGTTGTATCCTTGTGCAAACGCTCCTAGGTGGATTAAGTGAGGGAAATTCGATCGATGCCAATGAATGTCGTGGACGTTAATTGAACGATCGCCGCTTTCTTTGGGAATTCTTAAGAAGGTAAAGTGAATGTAAAGTATTCCCGACTATGAAATTTAAGTTCATTAAAAAACGTTTTCTGAAAGCTGGGAAGCGGACCGCCGGGTTTACATTGTTGGAATTGATGATTGTATTGACCATTATCGGTATTTTGAGTGCGATCGCTGCTCCCGGTTGGAATAGTTTTTATGCAACGCGACAACTTAATACAGCCCAAGAGCAAATTCAAGGCTCCATTAAGCTAGGTCAACATCTAGCAAAAACGCAGCGTCGTCCCTATCGTTTTGTGATTGAGCAGTACGGAGATGTTGTCCGTTGGGGAATTGGAACTGATCCAAATATGCCTATTGAATGGAAGAGTTCTTTTGAGAATATTTCGATCGACACGAACCAAACAACATTTCGCCAGGTCAAAGACAAAAGTCAATGGTTTATGGTTTTGGATGATGATGGGACTGTAACAGGCCAGCTTGGTCGAGTAACGTTAGTGTCGCGAATGGTCAGTGAACAGCGTTGTGTGATTATGTCTACGTTGTTGGGTGAAACTCGCAAAGGACAAAGGCAGCGCGTTAATCAAGGGAGATTTTCTTGCTATTAAACTTGCCTTGAATCTCGTAGTGAATCGAACAAACTGAATTCAAAGACGATCGCGGAGTTCTTTAACTTGATCGATCGTCAGTTCTGTTACTTGGGCGACGAGTTCGATCGGCATTCCCTGTCGCAAAAGATTACACCCGACTTTGTAGACCCCTTCTTGTAATCCTTCTTTCTTCCATTCCGATCGCTTCTGGAGATAGGCCGCAGACAAGTTCATAATCAGTTCCTCCTCTTCTTGAGTAAGCTTTCGATTGGCTTCCAAATTAGCCCGATAGTCCGCTAGGATTTCGCTAATGCTAACATAAAGCGGCATTTTATCCGGTAACTGTAAAAACTCATCAATAGCTCGTTTCTGATTTCCCGATCGCCCTAAAATCCTCAACCATAAAGTCTCTGGGATGT
>JANXNM010000310.1 GCA_025354065.1 Synechococcales cyanobacterium 340R_concoct_173_sub
ACTATTGACATCCTCCCCGCTCTAAAGAGAGGGGGATTCCTAAGAACTTTTACGTCGCTTCTTAGTCTTTACAGAATCGCTTCTGTTACTTCCTGCTTCTAAGTGCGAAGCACAGGCTTCGCCAACGCACCCGCCGCCAGCCATTACGGCTTTTGGTCTTACAGTTGCTCCACAGGCTAACACCGTGAGTCCCACGGCTAAAATGTTAATTGCCGCATTTGTGTCTCGGGCATGGCGTGCCCCGCACTCAGGACAATCCCATTCACGCACATTCAAAGGCAGCTTTTTCAACGTGTGGCCACAGCTTGAACATCGCTTAGAACTGGGGAACCACTGATCAATCTTGACCAAGGTTCGTCCATACCAAGCCGCTTTATATTCAAGCTGTCGGATCAATTCTCCCCAACTTGCATCACCGATCGCTTGAGCTAACTTGTGATTTTTCATCATCCCCTTGACATTCAACGTTTCCACGGCGATCAGTTGGTTTTCCTGGATCAGCTTTGTAGTCACTTTGTTGAGATTGTCCCGGCGGATGTTGGAAACTTGCTCATGCAGCTTGGCGACTTTCAATCGAGCTTTATACCGATTATTCGACCCTTTCACTTTGCAGCAAAGTGCTTTCTGTAGCCGCTTTAGCTTGACTTGCACCTGACGCAAGGATTTGGGGTTAGCGACCTTATCACCGTTGCTAACAGTGAGCAGAGTCGTAATTCCCATATCCAGCCCGACTTTAGTTTCCACCTTGGGTAAAGACAGAATAGTGACATCACACAGTATTGACACAAACCATTTGCCTGACGGCGTTAGCTTGATCGTGATGCTTGACGGCTGCGCGTTTTTGGGTAACTGACGTGACCATCGAATTGGCAGGGCTTCCTTGCACTTGGCAATAAAAATCTCACCGTTTCGCAAGCTGAAGGCAGTATCAGCAAACAACGCACTACCGCCATGACTTTTCTTCTTGAAGTTTGGATATTTCGCCCGTCCTTCAAAAAAATTCGTGAAAGCCGTTTGCAAACAGCGCAATGTTTGTTGTAATGGCACAGACGAAACTTCTTTCAAAAAGCTGAGTTCAGCCTCTTGCTTCCAGCCCGTTAAGGCTTTAGAAGTTTCGAGATACCCAATGCGCTGATGGTCTTTGTAGTAGGCATCAGTGCGGAGAGCCAGGGCTTTGTTGTAGACCAAACGAGTACAACCCATCGTCCGCCGCAACAGGTTGTCTTGCTCGGGTGTTGGATAGAATCGATACTTGAAAGCCTTTTGCATTGG
>JANXNM010000312.1 GCA_025354065.1 Synechococcales cyanobacterium 340R_concoct_173_sub
TAAAGTTCTGCTTGCCATTATGGATTTTGCCATTTTTGACGATATGAATTGAGTTGCAAGCAGGGCAGGGCAGTTGAGGAATCAACATCTTTCAATTAGGGTAACTTCATCTTTCCTATCCTTATATCTTTAGGACTACCCCTATCCTTACATCTTTAAGACTACCTGATTTGAAATATTCAATATTATTCCTGACCATTTCTAGCAGTCCAACGTCATCAGATAGATCTGCTGGAGTGCAATGAGTAAAGAATGGCTATAATATTTTTTGAACATATATAGTTTCGAATATCTTCAAACGCCTTAAGAAGGCTAATCCAAGAGAATATATAACTAACAAGTAAATATCTCCAATCAGAGAATGCCTCCGACAATGCAAAGCTTGATGTATAAATAAAAGAGAAGGAAAATATAACAATTTGACTTACTGAATTATTTCTTAAAGAAAATAAGAAAATGATAAAGGAAATACCAAAAAATATCCAAGTTCTGTAGAGGAAGTGATCATAATCTGTAGAAATCGAAAGAATTCTACAGATTATCTGATTTAATGAATTTTGCCAGTCTATATTATAAGATGATTTCGGATTCAATAACGTTGAATAATAGATAGGATTAGTTACTGAAGGAATCTGAAGAACATAAGAGAAATTACAAATTTTATGATTTAGATAGTTTACTGGATGACGTACAGCGAGACTCAAAGTACTAGAAGTAATAAAATCGGATTTTTGAATTATGGAATCCCTACTAATTATTGGGAATTTACCATTGACAATATGGTCTCCATTTGAACAATTGTAGGTATTAAGTAAACGATTAAATGTACCCTCCCCGAATTCGCCATCTATCAATTCAAGCTCAGATTTAATTTCCTGTTTATCCATGGAAGGATAAGATCTAACTAGGGTTCCGACATATTGATTTATAAACACAATGCCAGTCATATCAACCTTGCTGACGTTGGGTAATCGCTGAATTAGTTGGGAGGGTATTACAATAATTAGGATCATCAACATTGATAATATAATTCTTCGATATATTGAAAGACTTTTCCAAGAAAAGAAGTTAATTAAGAATACAGGGACTAATAATAAAATAATTGCGTTGTGTCTAAAACAAATTGAGATAGATAAAAATAAAAGCGATAGGATAATACTACTTCTATGTCTATGCTTGATATAGGAGATCAAAAAAGACGCGGATAATAGGGTGCTAGATGCGCACCACACGTCTGTAATCATACGTATCGAAAATTGCCACAAAGGAGGCAGTAACACTACAAAGAGGGAAAAACATACAAAGACTTTTCTATTGTCAATAACATTTTTTAGGATATGTAAAATAGAAACCCAAAATACAAGACCTTGAAAAATTGACAATGGGATTAGATTACTAGATACACTGTTATATACATGACATACCATAGCGAACAATGGAGGAATCCATGTGTCATATGTGTTACGAGATGCCTGATCAAGCATTGCAATAGCATCTGTAGTTACGGATGGGGAGCGAAAAACTACCATCCAAAAGACTGATACAATTATGCTTAATGAGATTATAAATAGGTCAGTGTTTCTAGAGCAATAATTTGATTTGAGAAGAATTGATAAAGTACTCTTTAGAAACAAAAATAGGATCAAACAAGTTAAAGAAGATGCTATTAACGATGACAAGTATCTATTCCAGACCAAGAGAGGAATGAGGAAATTACCAGTCGAAACAGCCTTAACAATCCTATTAGAACTACTAATATTTTCAATAGGGACACTTAAGTTGTCACTTGTTGAGAATGAAATATATTTAAGTGATGGATCGCCTATGTTTATTTCATATTGACCAGAGCCTTGGTATAGCTCACGAGAACTATTTAAGGAAAAGTTTTCCGATGATAAACCTAACCCAAATAAGTTAATGACAGTTGACTGGCCATTCACCGTTACTCTAGTACTACCGCTCCATTCATGACGTAAGAACTTTATAGTTAGATGATCTCCAGATATTTTGGTTCTAAAAATACTGATCTCACCATTCTCCGTATGAATAGCCTTGCCTTGTGGTGATTGATGCCAGTTTTTAAGATGCCACTTAGAATTACTTTCTAATGATTGTTGCCAATTCACCCTATTAGCATAATCAACTCTATTTCCAAAGATATTGAAAAGTGAGCGTATATTATTTGGATTAATCTGTTTATCGAAAGTGCTGATGTCGAGTATCCAAACTTGAGAAGGATGAGATTGAAGATTTGGACCTCCCAAAGCTTCTATTTCAATCTCCCAAGTAGGTGCTTTTTCCAGATATGCAAAAACTTTAGTACATGATTTACGTCCTTGGTTTGGATTGTTCCAACAAGCTTTTACATATTCATTAGCCGTCAAATTACCTTTAATGTGGATTGGAGATCCATAATCAAAAACATCAACCCAAATAGGGTACAGCCAGCCAGAAATTAACAGAGAAAATAGAAAGCAAATAGCAACTGATGTGCTAATCATTTTTTTTTGAATTGGATTAATAAGCATAGAAGGCAAACTCTGATTGGTATTTCATAACTGATGACATATTCCATAAGAATGAATCTATGGAATCAGATTGGTAAATCAGAACTTTTGCAACACTCTTGTGTAAACGACGAGGAACATTCCGTAGCACTAAAAATACTACTCTAATAGATTTACTAGGCTACAGCAGTTCCAACTTCGAAATGTAGCAAAGTATACAGATTGAATTGCTATGTTCTTAAGTTTACATTAGATAGGCGATGTGCAACCTTTTTAGGATCCAGCAATGAGTCCATCAAATTGCAGCAACTCCCTGCCCAGCTTGTGATTGAGCCAACAGCAGAGGGTATGAGCCAAAACTTTACGGTGGACCCGACTGGTCAAATGCCAGAGGTCAGGACAACGAATTCGTTCTAAATGAAATCGTTCTGACAATTGACTATTTCACGGTTCCAATTAATCGACGCAATCGCTGTTCAAGTTGGATCTGTTCTTTAGAACGATTATCTTTCATATTACTCCGCAGTGGGGTCACCAATTGAATTCTCTTGGCGACGCGATCTCGCTTTAAATCCAAACTTAAATACCCTTTATCCCCAATCAGTAATCCTTTTATCCCTTGCGTGATTTCCCAGAGAGCCGTTCGTTCATCCGCATTAGCAGGGGTGATAGAAAACCCCGTAATCACGCCTCTAAGACTGACATTGAAATGACTGCGAAATCCATAGAAATGCTCATCCTTGGCAGCGCAATATTCATAGCTGGCAATCCCTTGAAAGCTCTGACACCGTGCGGCATAGGTAATACAACATAATCGCATGGGTAAACTATCAATCAAATGAACATCCTCCTTAAAGGCACCGAGTTGAGTGGCCAATTCCTTTTGAATCAATTGTTTGTACTGCCATAAATTGGCGCTATGACGAATAAAACTACTTCGTCCTGGTAAATGAGGAAACCAGGTTCTCCAATGACGGTTAAAATAATTCCAGATGGCTTGGTCTGAATCAATTCCTTGATATTCTGCGATAATTTCCATGGCAATCACTTCGGCATCACTTAAGCCAGAATTAAATCCACGAGCACGGAGGACTAGACTTGATGTTAAAGCTTTGAAAATATCATCGACTAAACAATAGACTGCAATGATAAACTCTTCAAATATATACATAAGACATTATCGGAAATTAGGATAATCAATAAAATTTAGTATACTCAGGATATTGTTGAATCATCTTTGACATCATGAAAATGAGCTACAGCGAATTAAAAGGAAAACCAAAAACGCTACAAAGCCTGACGAGTTTGAATCCACAGGAGTTTTCCATTTTATTAGAAAGCTTTGAGTTGGCATGGGAGAAAACTCTGGACAATCCAAACCGCCAGCAGGCTTGAGGTGCAGGTCGGAGGTCAGAGCCGACACAAGTCAAGGATAAGTTACTGTTATCTTGATTGGTTTTCGCCTATACCCAACGCAGGCAGTGCAGGGGGATCTCTTCGGATTCAGTCAAGCTCAAGCGAATGAATGGGTGCACCGATTAAGTCCGTTTCTGAATCAAGCCCATCAAGCCCTAGGTTAGGAACAATGTTTACCGGAAGGGGAACCATCATAATCAGAACGGGTATTAATAGAATGTTCAAGCCTAGAGTTTTTCATAGAACCTATTTGACATCCTAATCAGAGACTGAAAGTCGCTTTATCATTAGCCTGACAAAACAGAGATTCATTTTTGTCATCGCATTTCCTAATGTTCTTTCATAGTTCTTTACCAATATCTTTCAGCGTTCCACCCATGCATTCGACCGTTCCACTACCCAACGGGCAATGGCTGGGATAAATCCTGACTTTCCTTGTTCTTTTCTCTCCTGTTTTGAATGCTTCTTTGAAAGCTCAAATCTAATTTTCGTCATAATTTGAGGATAGACTTTTTGCAGTTCTTGAACCAAATGATCAATAGGGTATCCATGGTCCAACAAAATAGTGATTTTTTTAATGTTGACAGGCTTTGATTTGAAGTATTCAATATTAGTTGTGAACATTTCTATCAGGCCAACATCATCCGGTACATTCGCTGGAGTACAGTGAGTAAAAAAGGGAAATC
>JANXNM010000371.1 GCA_025354065.1 Synechococcales cyanobacterium 340R_concoct_173_sub
GACGTTGGGGGCTGACCCGATTGTGACGGCGGCTAGTGTGGTAGCGGCGTATGAAGGCCGATCGTTGACAGCTCTGATTGTCCGTAAAGAAATTAAAAACCATGGAACCCAAGTCTACATTGAGGGTCCGACGTTGCCAGCGGGAAGCCCCGTTGTGGTGTTGGAGGATGTCGTGACCACAGGCCAATCGGCGATGAAGGCGGTCGATCGATTGCGTGAAGCGGGCTATGTAGTGACACAGGTGATTTCGCTGCTGGACCGGGAACAAGGTGGGGCAGAGTTTTATGCGCAGCAGGGAATTGAGTTCCAAGCCGTGTATACCATTCGTGATTTGCAAGCCCGCTGGAAAGTGTTGCACGCTTAAAGCCTTGGCTGAGTAGCTTAAGAGGGTGTTTGAAAAATCGAAGGTTTGACAATTGAGACCCGATCCCCCTAAATCCCCCTTGGTAAGGGGGACTAAGAGTTGAATTCTAGTTCCCCCTTATTTTCTAGTTCCCCTGCTCCAATGAAATCCGTCCCAATTCTCAACCGTGCAGCTATAGCGCTTGGTGCAAACCTCGGAGACACGGTTACAACCCTCAACAGCGCAATCGATGTCCTTGTCCAACATCCCAACATCACGCTAATTTTTCGATCGTCCTGGTATCAAACCGCCGCCGTGGGGCCGCCGCAGCCAGATTACATCAATGGTTGCATTGTGATCGAAACTGAACTCGAACCTCAGGAACTCATGACATTACTGCTGACCACTGAAGATCAGTTTGGTCGGGTGCGTCAGGAGCGTTGGGGAGCGCGAACGTTAGACTTGGATTTGCTGCTCTATGGCGATCGGACGCTTTCTACACCGCATTTAGAACTTCCCCACCCCCGCATGACGATTCGGGCCTTTGTTCTGGTGCCGCTTGCCGAAATTGCCCCCGCTTGGATTGATCCAATTTCAGGCCGATCGATCGAACAGCTCGTGCAAATGGTAAATTGCTCAGAAGTTCAACGTTTTCCACAGGTTACAGACGCATGTTAGAGCTACCGCAACTCCTCCGCCGTAAACTGTTTTATCAGGGCAGAAAGTTTGCTTACGAAATAAATCGCTATCGATTGCCCAACAAGGTCGAGGCTGAACTCGAATGCATTCGTCATCCGGGAGGGGCGCTGGTGGTTCCCGTGACGGCATCTGGGGATTTGATTTTGCTTAGACAATATCGATTTACAATTCAACGCCGAATTTTAGAATTTCCGGCTGGAACAATTGAATCAGGCGAAACTGCTCTTAGTACTGCCGATCGGGAAGTTCAGGAAGAATCAGGATACAAGGCCGGAAAAATTCACCAAATAGGCGATATTTATTTAGCTCCAGGCTATTCCGATGAAATAGTAACTATCTTTTTGGCGACTGAACTCGAAAAAATGGAGACCCCGCCCCTTCAGGATGAAGATGAAGATATTGAAGTTCTTACCATGACTCCGATCGCGGTTGAGCAGGCTATTCGATCGGGTGATATTACTGATTCAAAGACCATTTCGGCATTCATGATGGTGCGACATTTAGTTATGGTTTAGTCTAGTGATTTGGGGAGCGATCAAAATTAGCGATGCGATACAATAGGGGACGATCACCGCTTCTGGAGGGTGAAGTGTGTCAGCAAAGGATAAGTTCCATGAGCAGGTTAAACGAGCGTTGATGAGCAATGGACGGTTACAGAAGATTCGGTTGAGGTGACATCTGAGGGGCGAACTTTTGCTGTTGACTTGGGGGC
>JANXNM010000408.1 GCA_025354065.1 Synechococcales cyanobacterium 340R_concoct_173_sub
CTGAAAAAGCTGGGTCAAGTCGTCAATGGCAAGCTTCACCTGCTTTTGCGTTTCCCCTGTCAACACTGCTTTAGGCATCCCGCCTTCGCCCATTAGTCGTTGATAGGTGGGCAACTCGTATAGCTCGAAGAGGTTTTGACCGACATACCCCATTTTCTGCTGCCAATCATTTAGAAGCGCATCTAGTTCCGGCAAAGAGGTTGTGGTCATAGGACAACGCGTACCGTAAAAGGAGTAAAGAAACCTGCGGATCTCTAGGTTAGATTCTCGCAGAATAAGACAAATTCCGGAAAACGTCACGTTATTTATTTTTGGGCTGTTTCAGGCTAAATAAAGAGCCAGATCTGAACTCAGATTGAGACAAACGATCGTATTTCTAATGGTTTATTGAAATTATAATAAGGGCCGAAATTGTGTGGTTTCCTAGCTAAGTATTGAGCGGTTGATCCCGATCGGTTTATGCTCTTTGAGTATTCTATTTTGCTTCATCGTGAGGTGTTTTCATGTTGCGTATGTGGTCTCCTTTTTTTTATTGTATTATCGCGTTTTGTAGCATGGCTTTTGCGCGGGTTGAACCAGCGATCGCTGGCGGTATTGTTAGTCCTCAAGTTCTCCCCTTACCTGCTGAAGAGGTGCCACCGATTTTTCTAGGACATCGACCGTTTCGTCACTATGTTGTGATTATTCCAACCTCTAGCTTTGAGGAAGCCCGATCGCATTTAGGTTCAATTCAGTCTAAAGTTAGCCCTTATGGTCAGATGCCATTTGTCACAGCAAATTTCCTTGGTCCTTACATCTATGCTGGAAGCTTCAATCAACGTCATAAGGCTAATAATTTTCTGCGATTGCTTCAAGATGAATCTAGAGCAAGAGTTGTCTATTTCCCATAATTTCAGTCTCTGATTTTAATAGTCAGTATTCATAATTTAATTATAGATTTATTGCAAAACTTAGTGCAGAAGTAACACCATGACGATCGCGACTATCAAAACACAACATCAAACAGAAAATCAACCCAAAAAATTCCGATCGAATCCATTACAATTAATTAAATATACTGCTTTTAAATCCATTATTTTCAGCAGTGTGATTCTTGTTAGTAGTTTAATAAGTATGGCCAGCACTAACGCCCAGCTGCCACTCCAGCTTCTAGTCAAACGATTTATTGCTATAAAAAGTCTATCAGGAACAGTTCTTTATCGATCTGAAAACTCAACCAGCACAGCACAAGTAGGACAGCGGCTAACGGAAGTTGGAGATGCCATCATTACGGGAAAACAATCTTCAGCAACGCTTATAATTGATGAAGGTATTGGCACCATTCAGGTGAGTGAAAAAACAGAAT
>JANXNM010000425.1 GCA_025354065.1 Synechococcales cyanobacterium 340R_concoct_173_sub
CCTATTCACGGGGGTAGTCGATAGCATTGCGATGTAGCTTACTCGAAAAAAACGCAACCGGAACGATTAAATCAGGACGTTTTACGGTTTCAATAGAAAAAATATGTAAAACTACACAGAAGCTTAAGGTAAACGGTTCACCCAGAAGATTTCGTGATCGTCCGTCTTGGCGTGTAAACCCAAGGCAAATCATAGCCCGATCGTTCTAGTATTCGAGTTTGGCTTGATCCAACAATGATCATCGTCCGCATATCCGCATCATCTGCATTCAATTCACCAAGTGTTATGACCCGAATCAATTCACCCGATCGACCGACATTCCGAGCAAGGACTACAGGCGTAGTTGCCGATCGAAATTGTAACAAGAGTTCTTTGGTCCGATCGAGTTGCCAACGTCTTTGGGTGGAAATGGGATTGTAAAACGCCATTACAAAATCAGCTTGGGCCGCTGCGGTCACTCGTTGTTCAATTATCGACCAAGGTTTCAAAATATCAGATAACGAGATTGCACAAAAATCATGTCCCAAGGGCGCACCAATCCGGGCGGCGGCGGCTTGCATTGCTGAAATACCAGGACAAATTTGCAAATCAAGGGTTCTCCATTCTGGTTTATCGATGGTCTCGATCGCTTCAAAAACAGCCGCCGCCATTGCAAAAATCCCAGGATCTCCAGAAGAAACAATCACTACATTTCGTCCCGCCGCTGCCAAATCTAAGGCTTGAGCCGCCCGATCGAGTTCAACACGATTGTCTGAGTCATGGCGAATTTGATGGGTTCGTAACTGTTCAACCAAATTCAAATAGGTTGTATATCCTACCCAATCTGTCGATCGCTTTAATACTTGTTTTACTTCCGGCGACATCCACCGATCGGCTCCTGGCCCAGTTCCGATGACAAATAGTTGTCCCGCTGGGTTTGATTCGGGAGGATGATAGACAAGGGTCCGATCGCTAGGATTGCCCTCTGAACTCGTGATTTGAATCGTTAATTCAGCAGTATTAGGATCAGAAAACGGTAATTTACTTTGAATTAACCACGGTGCATCCCCGATGAGTTTTACAGTTTGTCCGGCTAGCAAATTAGACAGAAACGTTTTGGCATGTTCAGGATTGGCAAGAGTATAGCCGGGTG
>JANXNM010000453.1 GCA_025354065.1 Synechococcales cyanobacterium 340R_concoct_173_sub
CCCGATAGGTCCGATCGGCTCCCCTCGATGTACTCCACATATCCGGCGTTATTGTGGGTAGCGCGTTCGTTCAAGTAGAGAACGTAGGATTCGGTGATTGATTCACCGAGGGCTGAGAACATCTTTACAGCACCGTTCCCAACGTCAAGACCGATCGGGATGAATTGAGTAGTAGCAGTGAGTGAAATCGTTTGAGCGGTCAATGTAGCAATCATTTGATTTTGCCTATTAGTGGATTGAATTGTTTTAATGAGGGGCAATGTTTCAACCCCGGTACGGTCTAGCGGTCCCAAGCTTCCGAAATCTCCCAGCGACGATCGGGTTCAAGTTTGCGAACTTGCTTTAGGTAGTCTTGAAAAGTTTGGGGAGTAGGGAATTCGATCGCCTTTGCATCGTTGCCACGGGTCAGGATTACGTAAGTCATGGGGTTTTGCCGGGTAGGTTTGCTTGCGTCTATGTGAATTACTATATCGCACTTCTTTTCAAAGTGCCAGCTATTACATATGAGTATCTCTTATGCTCAGTTCTTGCAATAAAAGCTTTATAACTGCTACTGTAGCTAGATTTTAAATCAAAATGCCATCGCTTGATTAATTAGTTATGCTAATATCAACGTCTGGCACTTTGAAGCTAGAATGAATGGGAACTGTACAGTAGGAGGTGCCAATATGAATTCCGCGCAAATGCCACGCAGAAAAGTAACTTATCGATTAGACGATCGGATTTTGGACGAACTTGAAAACCTCGTCACAGAGGGCAGTGTCAATCAGTTTGTCGAAGGCGTTCTATTTGAATTCCTGAAGAACACGGGACGATTACCCGTCACGGCTCAACGATTGCCCGACAATCGCGGCGGTAAACGAGAAGGGACCGGGCGGAAGTCAACCAAATCAGAAGCAGACTAAGGGGCGATCGAATGACGTTCACTAAAGCCAGATTTACAAGTTTTGAAGCGTACCTGACAGCGGATCCGTCCGACTTGCCAGAGGGTCGGTGTGAGTATTCGGATGGAGAATTGATTCCGGTTATGTCTGAATCGTT
>JANXNM010000463.1 GCA_025354065.1 Synechococcales cyanobacterium 340R_concoct_173_sub
AACAATAGCCCCGTAAGGATTGCCAATTCCCCCCAAAATAACCGATGCAAACAGCGGCAAAATCATAAACCAACCCATATTTGGATTCACCTTTTCCAACAAGCCCAACATACTCCCCGCCAGCCCAGTCAACCCCGCCGATAGCACCCACGTCCAGACCACCACTCGATCGACATCAATCCCCGTCACCCGCGCTAAATCAATATCATCTGCCACTGCCCGCATCGCCTTACCGACTTTTGTATATTGCAAAACCCAATGTAGAAGCCCGATCGCTGCGATCGCCATGCCCATGACAATAAAGCTATTAAAGGGCACTCGAATGCCGCTAATATTCAACGTTTCAGAAATCCGAAGATCATAGTTTTGTGGACCTGCGCCCCAAAAGAGAATCACAGAATTTCGCATGGTCAGCGCTAGACCAATGGAAATAATAATCAGCGTCGTCGGAGTTGTGCGGCCCCGGCGCATCCTGGCCCATAGAACTTGCTCTGTAAATAATGCAAACCCGATCACACAAACAGTTGACAGCAACATTGCCACCCAAATATTCCACCCAAGACTATTGAATAACAAGGTTAAATAAGCACCCAAGGTCATGAGATCGCCGTGGGCAAAATTAGAAAGGCGCAAAATGCCATAGGTCAGGGTGAGGGCGATCGCACTTAATGCCATAATGCTGCCCAATGACAGACCATTAACCACCGATTGAATTAGCTGTTCCATATATCGATTCAGAATCACTTCAGACCACAAGACCGCATAAATCTTACGACATTCAGGCTTCTTGCGTTAGATCTCTAGCAATTCCGACTCGCTCAATTCTTCGATCGATAACTCAGATTCTTCCTGGATTAATTCCTCGTTCATTAGCTCTTCATCGGGTAATACTGCTAATTCTAGTGGCGCTTCCGGCGGAAATTCTAGGGCGATCGATCCAAGCTTACCAATCCGAAAATCATTGAGAATTAAATTAGCAGCCCGTTCTTTGTCCCCTTGATACTTCAATGCACCGAGTGCCTCTAAAAACGATTCACCCGAGATTTCGGTTGCATTGATTTTGTATTGACTGGTCAGAATTCGTTCCTGGCTCAATTTTTTCAACAAATCAACCAAGGCCGATCCGACACGCTGATGATCATAGGCCGCTTGACCAATATCGTCGCAAATTGCCAACTTAACCGCTGAGGCTTGATCTTCTAATTTATTCGGCAACACTCCCGGTGCATCCAACAATTCGACTTCATCTGAAATTCTGACCCACCGCAACGATCGAGTCACTCCCGCTTTCCGTGCACTCTCGACCACCCGTTTACCAATCAGCCGATTAATCAACGCAGATTTGCCTACATTCGGAAACCCAATCATCACGCACCGAATTGGACGCGGCAACATACCCCGATCGCGACGGCGACGATTAACAGCAATGCCTGCTTGCTTAATGGCCCCGGCTAGTTCTTTAATGCCTCGCCCGCTGTGACCATCAGTAAATTGGGGGATGCCGTCATGCTCTTTTAGCCAATCAAACCAAAGCGATCGTGCCCCATCGGGAATCATATCCATCCGATTCATCACCAAAACTCGACCCTTAGCTCCAATCCATTTATCGACATTAGGATGATGGGTTGCCAAAGGAATTCGGGCATCTCGGACTTCCAAGATTACATCGACTTTCTTGAGTTGGTTTGTCAACAGTCGCTCCGCTTTAGCGATGTGACCGGGATACCACTGGACGGGAGGCGTTGACATGGGCGTACGACAATTTTTCTGCTAGACCACATACCCTAGCAGATTATCGCGAGCAGAGTTCTATCCGATCGCATCTAAAAGTCACCTCTGATACTAAGGCACGACTAAAACAGGACAGGGGGATAGACTAATAACACGCTGGGTCACACTTTCGTGGGATCTGTCGTCGGTGATACCCAGTCCTCGGGTGCCCATAATAATTAGATCAGCCTCAACCTCATCAGCAACATCGCAAATCGTGAATGCAGGTTTTCCCGATCGTTCGATGGTCTCAACTTCAATGCCCTGCTGGGTGAACAAAAATTGAGCTTCTTGAAGAAGTTCTTCAACGCCTTCAGGAGAAGACATAAGGGTGGGTGCTGACATGCCGTTTTGAATCACGGACAGCAAAACCAGTCGGCTGTTATGTTGCTGAACGAAATCAGAAACAAGTTCAGCAGCTTCCCGAGATTCGAGACTGCGATCGATGGGGAAAAGAATAGTGTCAAACATGCGCGATTCTCCGTGAAGGTGAGGCGAACGGCAGCCGCGTTAAGGCTCTTCTATAAATCTAATGCTAGAGCATGAATCAGGCAGATAATCAAATGTACTCTAATTGTAATGAATAAATTTGCGAGTCTAATCTGGCCAATTCAACACATAACCCCTGAATGGAAATTCATAATCAAGCACTGGGAAAAAGCTAAAAAAAAGGACACAATATATTGCATCCCTTTTAGAGTTATCAATCAAAACTAGATTCCGAAATTTATTCGGCAGCAGCGCCTTCTTCAGCACCACCCTTTCCAGCTTCACCTTCTGTTTCATCCAGACGGTTATCGTCAAAGCGACGACGATTTCCGTACCGTCCATTAGTGGTCCGCTTCCGGAACTTACGCGCGTACGCCAAGTTGCGCAATGCCTTTTCTCTCTTCAAATTGCGGCGCTTAGCCATATTCTTCCTCTACTCAGAAGAGCCTAAAAAATCTCACAGTCATTAATGATAGCACCATAGGTACGATCGCTCAAACGTTATCTTTGATCTGACCAGCATCAATCTAGAACGGCCCAAGTTCATAGTCTTGGATTCCTTCTAAAACTTTTCTTTAAGCGGTGTTACAAAACATAAGAAGGATTAATCAATCGCTACAGAATCTCTCAAGTAAAGCTTATCGACTTCCTGATATGATGCTTGAGAACTTGTTCATGAAGAACGCGATTTTGTCTAGGGTGCAGTCTTTGTCTAGTACATGGATATGCAAATTGGGTAAGACTTTCGGGCTGACGGACACTTGAGTTACGATCGATATGGAATCCGTGACTTGGTGACAAGAATCTGGTATTTGTAGCGATCGTCGGTGAAGCATTTCACATTTTCACAGGAAGGGAGATTATGTCTTACGCGCAAGCGAAAACTCAGTCCAAAGCTGGGTACAATGCCGGGGTTCAGGACTACAAACTAACTTATTACACGCCTGATTACACGCCAAAGGATACAGATATCCTAGCCGCGTTCCGGATGGTTCCTCAACCTGGCGTACCGCCAGAAGAAGCAGCAGCAGCAGTCGCCGCCGAGTCATCGACAGGTACTTGGACAACGGTTTGGACTGATTTGTTGACGGACCTCGATCGCTACAAGGGACGTTGCTACGATATCGAACCCGTTCCTGGCGAAGACAATCAATACATTTGTTACATCGCTTACCCTCTCGACTTGTTTGAGGAAGGTTCTGTGACTAACCTGCTGACCTCTTTGGTTGGTAATGTATTTGGTTTCAAAGCTCTGAAATCGCTGCGTTTGGAAGATCTACGGATTCCTGTTGCTTACCTTAAGACGTTCCAAGGGCCTCCTCATGGTATCCAAGTTGAGCGCGATCGTCTGAACAAGTACGGTCGTCCGATGTTGGGTTGTACGATTAAGCCCAAGTTGGGTTTGTCGGCGAAAAACTACGGTCGTGCGGTGTACGAAGCACTACGCGGCGGTTTGGACTTCACTAAAGATGATGAAAACATCAACTCCCAGCCGTTCCAACGTTGGCGCGATCGTTTCTTGTTTGTTGCAGATGCAATCCACAAGGCACAAGCTGAAACGGGTGAAATCAAAGGTCACTACCTAAACGTGACGGCTGGTACTTGCGAAGAGATGCTGAAGCGTGCACAGTACGCTAAAGAACTCGAAATGCCGATCATCATGCATGACTTCTTGACTGCTGGTTTCACCGCCAACACCACGTTGTCCCATTGGTGCCGCGACAATGGCGTTCTTCTACATATTCACCGTGCAATGCACGCTGTAATTGACCGTCAGAAAAACCATGGTATTCACTTCCGCGTCTTGGCAAAATGCCTTCGGATGTCAGGTGGAGACCATATTCACACCGGAACGGTTGTGGGTAAACTGGAAGGCGACAAAGCGGTCACCCTCGGTTTCATTGATCTATTGCGTGAAAACTACATTGAGCAAGATCGCTCGCGTGGTGTGTATTTCACTCAAGACTGGGCTTCTATGCCTGGTGTGATGGCGGTTGCTTCCGGTGGTATCCATGTGTGGCACATGCCCGCATTAGTGGACATCTTCGGCGATGATTCCGTCTTGCAGTTTGGTGGTGGTACTTCTGGGCACCCTTGGGGTAATGCGCCGGGTGCTAAAGCGAACCGCGATGCACTTGAAGCTTGCGTCCAAGCTCGTAACGAAGGCCGCGACCTCATGCGTGAAGGCGGCGACATCATTCGTGAAGCTTGTAAGTGGTCTCCTGAATTGACAGTCGCTTGCGAACTGTGGAAGGAAATCAAATTTGAATTTGAAGCACAAGACACCATCTAATTGTTGGATTGCTGCGTAAGGGCGACCTTTCTGTAAGGGATGAAGTCTGAAGCTCGAGCGCGGAATGAGAAGATGCGTCACACTGTAGGAGTATGGTAGATTGCATCTTTGAGCCTCAGCGCTAAGACTTCTCACTTCATCCTTCCTGAAATATGGATCTTAAGAAGATTGCGAATGATACGACGAAAACTTTGGTGAGTTATTTAACTTATCAAGCTGTTAAAGTTGTTTACGAACAACTCGATGAAACGGAACCGAAGCGAGCCTATTGGTTACACCAGTTCGCCTCTAGCGAAAGCATAACGGATGGCGATCGGTTTATTGAAAAGCTTTTTCGAGAGCGGCCCGATCTTGCGTTTCGGGTATTGACAGTGCGAGAAGCCTTAACCGATAGCCTTGCAGACTTTTTGCCGGACATGCTCCGATCGCAGATGTCTCAGTCTAATCTCAAGCAACGATCGCAGCAGTTAGAGCGCATGACTCAAGTGAGTACAGAAGGCAATCATCCAGAACAGCAAATGCCGCAGGATGACTTGATCTAAGATAGATAAAAAACTTCAACCGAACGATTTAACTGAGAGAACTCATGAAAACTCTGCCTATTGAGAAGCGCTACGAGACTTTTTCGTACTTGCCTCCTTTGACTGATGCACAAATTGCTCGTCAAATTGAATACACGATGGAACAAGGCTATTTCCCTTGCATTGAGTTCAACGAGAACCCTGATCCAAAACAGTATTACTGGACCATGTGGAAGCTGCCTTTGTTCAAGTGCAGTTCTCCTCAGGAAGTACTTGCTGAAGTGCAACAATGCAAAGCCGAGTTTCCTAAGTCCTTCATCCGAGTTGTGGCGTTTGACAACATCAAACAATGCCAAGTGATGAGCTTTATCGTTTACAAGCCCGGTCAAACTGGCGGAAGCGGTTATCGCTACTAATTGACAAACTAGATTTGTTCAATTTAAATTTAAGCCCTTGGAGATTGAGTTCTCTAAGGGCTTTTTTCATATGTAAGGTATCTAAATATGCGATCGGTATGCATTCAGGAAACATGTCAATAATTTATCTTATTGGGCTGTTAATCATTGGACATTGGCTGATTCATAGCTTGAATTAGCCGTTTCTTTTTACAAGCCCCGAAATGAAATCATATGATCGATCGCACCGATCGATTTGCTAACACGCTGGCTATTTTGCTCTAATACAACTGTCGGTTGTCACGCTTGGCCCACCCGAATTTCTCGCACAATAACGCGTCCGCCCGCCAACGTATCTCCTGAATTCACATAGCGCGCCGTACTTTCTTCTGTATAGTAAGAACGCAATTTTTTTGAATCTTATGCTTGATTTTTCCGTAAATCCAATCAGTCTAGAATTACTAACCCAATTACACGATCGTTACCAAAGTTGCCGATCGGGAACGGTTGCGAGGTACATTCCTGAACTTGCCAAAATGAATCCTAATGCTTTTAGTATTTGCGTGGCAAGCGTGGAT
>JANXNM010000475.1 GCA_025354065.1 Synechococcales cyanobacterium 340R_concoct_173_sub
CGGGGTAAAACTGCATGGTGGCCATAATTTTACGAGGTGCGATATTTAATAATGGAACATCTTGCGGTTAAGCAATGGTTTTCATTCTCCCACCAAACTGGACGCTCATCGATCCCCAATGTAAATATTTTCTAGGGCGATAAGTTCAGAATTCGATTTTCCGATTAGCGTTATCCTTGAAATATACTTCAGACCTCAATCATCACTAAACTTTATGCCTTTTACACCCGATCGATCGAACTCTGGGGAAATAAAGCCTTTTGAACTTCTTCAATCTTCGTTTTCGCAAGCAACTCCTATTTACTTGCCGCTCTTGATTCTGTCTAGTCCGTCCCTAGCGCTTCAAATCCTACAAGTCGCCATCCCCACCTTAAATATTCCGCTCAACTTAATCAATGTATTTTTCTTAGCCCCTTTCCTCTCTGGTGCAGGCATATATTTTGTCCATCGCTATGTTTCAACTCAAACATCTGACTTGGGTGGCGCGTTCGGAAAAGCTCTTGAAAAACTCCCTAATCTAATCCTAGGATTTATTCTTTACTTGATTGCCGTTGTTCTGGGTCTTTGTTTGCTGATTGTGCCAGGAATTTATGTGGCAATTCGATTAAGTTTTGTACTATATGGAGTGGTCGTTGATGACTTAGATCCAATGTCAGCGCTGAAGTCAAGCTGGAATTTAGTTGAAGGTCGTTGGTTGTCCGTCTTTGGTGCACAGTTGCTAGTGGCTCTATGTTGCTTTTTAGCATCTGCTATAGTGGGGTTTGTTGTAGGATTTATTCTAGGACTTGTCTTGGGTTCTAAGGCTGTATTGATTATGACTACCCTTGGTGGATGGGTGGGATTAATTGTGGGGCTGGCTGTTTCCCCATTTGTTGCAAACTACTACATGAAGCTCTATCTTCGTCTCAAGGAGTTAACTGAGTAAGAACATTGCTAGTGTAGGATGAGGAAGTGATTTTGAAGTCATTGTTTCACCCATGCAGAACCCACCGCCCAAAGAGACCCTCAGCGATGATCCAACGCGCAAACCGCCGACTCCCTTGCGTTGCATCCTAGGGGCGATCGTGGCTGGATTTATTGGGTCTTTAATGTGGCAATTAACCAATTCGATCGCCATTAGTTTTGCCACCACACCCATTGATTCGCCCAACATGATCGTCATTCGG
>JANXNM010000479.1 GCA_025354065.1 Synechococcales cyanobacterium 340R_concoct_173_sub
TTGTGACGAGTGTGTTGATCTATGCAACGAGATCTTGGATGAAGAACTGTTTGAGGGGGGCAGCTCTCCCCAAGCCGTCCCTCGCCGTGACCAGCAACCAGAAAAACAAAAAGTTCGCACTACGCCCATAACTATGGGCCAGATTCCCAAGCCAAAAGAGATTAAGAAGCATCTTGATCAGCATGTAGTCGGTCAGAATGAAGCCAAAAAGGTACTTTCTGTCGCAGTCTACAACCACTACAAACGGCTTACCTATCTGGAATCCCATGGAGAAGAAGGCAAACCTGAAGACGCGATCGAACTCCAAAAATCAAACATTTTACTCATCGGACCCACCGGATCGGGCAAGACGTTACTAGCCCAAACCTTAGCCAACATTTTGGACGTGCCGTTTGCGGTGGCCGATGCAACAACCCTAACCGAAGCGGGCTATGTGGGGGAGGATGTTGAGAATATTCTTTTAAGACTTCTTCAAGTTGCTGACCTAGATGTTGAAGAAGCACAGCGCGGCATCATTTACATTGACGAAATCGACAAAATTGCCCGCAAGAGCGAGAACCCGTCCATTACCCGTGATGTCTCTGGTGAGGGAGTTCAGCAAGCACTACTGAAAATGCTAGAAGGGACAATAGCCAATGTGCCGCCCCAAGGTGGACGGAAGCATCCCTATCAAGATTGCATCCAAATAGATACCAGTAATATTCTATTTATTTGCGGCGGTGCGTTTATGGGGCTAGACAAGATTGTCGAGCAACGCATTGGTAAAAAGTCTATGGGATTTATTCAGGTCGGCAAAGACGGCATTTCGGCAGAGAAACGATCGTCAGACATGTTGAAAAACATGCAGGCGGACGATGTTGTAAAATTTGGCATGATTCCTGAATTTATCGGTCGGATTCCGGTCGTAGCAACCCTTGAATCTCTGGATGAAGAGACGCTGATGGCCATTTTGACTGAGCCAAAAAATGCTCTAGTTAAGCAATATCAAAAACTAATGCGCATGGACAATGTGCAGTTAGAGTTTCGATCGGATGCCATTAAGGCGATCGCGTCTGAAGGATTCCGACGGAAAACGGGTGCGCGTGCGCTGCGGAGTATCGTTGAAGAAATTATGCTGGACATCATGTACGAAGTCCCGTCCCGTAAGGATTTGACTCGCTGCGTCATCACCCGTGACATGGTAGAAAAACGATCGACCGCTGAACTTATTGTTCTTCCATCGTCCTTACCTAAGCCTGAGTCTGCCTAAATGCCATTGTTGAACGTTCGAGGCTGTGATACTTACTACGAATGGATTACGACAGAATCTGGAGAACCAACCGATCGGCCAGTTTTAGTGTTTTTACATGGCTGGGGTGGATCAGGACGGTATTGGCGATCGACGGCTGAGGCGATGAGCGATCGGTATGACTGTTTAGTTTATGATTTGCGCGGGTTTGGTCGCAGCAAAATTATTGATGGCGATGAGCTGATTGCCTACAGCCTAAAATCCTACGCCGACGATTTGGATGAACTATTGACGACATTACAAATCGATCGGGTTTCGGTTGTGGCACATTCCATGGGGTGTTCGATCACGACGTACTTTTTGGATGCATGGGGCGATCGGATTGATCGATGTATATTGACCTGTGGCGGTGTTTTTAAATTTAATGCGATCATTTTTGGTATTTTTTATCAATTTGGGCAACTCGTGATTAACTTTCGGCCCAGATGGTTTTATACCTTACCAGGCGTTGATTTTTTAGTTATGCAACGATTTTTACATCGATCGATTCCCAGCAGCGATCGGCAGGAATTCATTGAAGATTATCTAGGTGCGACGGCTGATGCGGCGATCGGGACATTGCTAAGTGTGGCTCAACCCAACACCTGTACCGAGATCTCAGCGCAGATTGCCCGCCTCTCGATTCCGACTTTAGTGCTGTCGTGCGATCGGGACACTATTGTCCCCGCCAGCCTCGGACGTGCAGCAGCGGCGCTTAATCCGAGTTTGAAGTATCAAGTTTTGAAGAAAGTGGGACATTTTCCGATGTTAGAAGACTCGGAGAATTTCTTAGATGCGGTTCGAGGATTTTTAGTCGTGACCGTTTAGAAAAGATCTTTCAACCCAGGCCTTTCCCTTAGCGCACACTTCCAGTATTATTAGACGTTTGGCTGCAAAAATTAGCTAAATAAGAATTTCCGCTAGAAGTATCGGAAGCATAAGGGAAACAAACGATCATGGCAAAACGGGTTCAAGTCGTCCTAACTAAGGACGTGAGCAAATTGGGTAAATTAGGGGATATCGTGGAGGTAGCTCCTGGCTACGCCCGCAACTTTCTGTATCCTCAATCTTTCGCAACCACGGTAACTCCGGGTGTGATGAAGCAGGTAGCGCGCCGTAAGGAACTGGAACTTCAGCGCCTCGCAGAATTGAAAGCAGCAGCCCTCACCCAGAAAGAAGCTCTGGAGAAGATCGGTACATTATCGATCGTCAAGCCAGTTGGCGAAAATGAAGCGATCTTCGGAACGGTGACAACTCAAGACATTGTTGATGCAATTAAAGCGTCGGCTAGTGTTGATGTCGATCGTCGCGAGATCGAAGTCCCTGAAGTCAAGAGCATTGGTGAATATACTGCTACTCTTAAACTTCACCCTGAAGTGTCAGTATCTCTGACCTTTGCGGTTTCGGGTAGCTAGTTCAAGCTTGATTTGAGCTTGAATATCAAGATTTGAATTTACTTAGTAAATCTCCCAGCCCTTCATACGGCTTTGGGAGATTTTTTATACATAGCCTATAGTTGTCAGAATAATGAATCCTGAAATCTTTGATCAAAGAATTGAATTAACTCCTAAACTAGAAATTGGAACCTTTGGCGGCGGATGTTTTTGGAAAATTGAACATAAATTCCGATCGCTCCCTGGTGTGGTGAAAACATCTGTGGGATATATGGGCGGACATTTTGACAATCCTTGTTATCTCGATATTGTTTCACGAATCACAGGCCACGCGGAAGTTGCACAAGTTCATTTCGATCCGAGTCAAATTCAGTACAATGATTTGTTAGATGCATTTTGGGCAATGCATGACCCTAGTAGTTTGAATCGTCAAGGGGCCGATCGGGGTGAACAATACCGATCGGTGATTTTTTATCACAATTTAAATCAACAGCGCCAAGCCCAACATAGTAAACAGAAACTCGGTGAATCGGAGCAATATTCAAAACCGATCGTCACCGACATTTGCCCTGAATCAACCTATTGGCTGGCGACTGAGGATCATCAGCAATACCTAGAAAAGAAACAACAGCGGCAAGCAGGTAATTAAATAGGTAATCAAACAGGCAATCAAACAGAGAATGCGTGATTGGATTGAACGGGAGACGCAGATCCTCGGGTATTTTGAATTAACCAATTGCCAATTACCGGGAACGATCGGCAGATAGAAACACTCACCTGAGCCACTTGTGGCTGAATAAAAGCTGAATGCATCAAACGCCCAAGCTGTAGACGTAATCTGAATTCCCGTTGCCAGGTGTCACGATAGTTTGATTTAAATTGTTCAGCACTGAGCGTTCCTTGTAAATAATCACTCACCATTGGCACAGCTATTTCTGATGTCCGCAACGCCATCGCCATGCCATCGCCACACAATGGCGTAATCATTCCCGCAGTATCTCCAATCATACAAACATCACCATCAAAGTTTCCCTTTAATTCAAATGAGATTTGACTGAGACGATGTTTGACGGCTGGATTAATCGTCATGTTTGCTAAACGATCGCGCAATACAGGATTTTTATACAAAGCATTAGGCAGGTTCCGATCGTCGCTATCCTTCAAAATCTTCTCATGACCAATCCAACACAAATTCACTTGTCCCGTTTCAATCATCGACAACCCACAATAGCCACCTGGAAATGCATGTAGTTCTATCATTCCCGGCAATGTCAATCCATCACAATGGGCTTTGAAGGCAACCCAGGGAGATTTACGGGCGGCAAAGGGACGATCGAGTTGAGTATCGAGGGGCGATCGTTTCCCATGGGCAGCCAATACCAGACGACTTGTGAACTCCCCGGAATTTGTCGAGACCTTAAATCCAGTCTTAAAATCACCGGAAATATCACGAACAACAGTCCCATCTTGGCAAATTGCACCGACTGATTCTGCACGTTCAAATAGCATTAAATCTAATTGATAACGACTCAATCCTAGTGCAACTCCGGGTAATTGATGTTCAAATGTTTCGCCCGTTGTCGTTGTAAGCAATGCATTCCGAATGGGATGGGCACCCACGTTTCGCACTGCTTCTAGAATACCAAGATTTGCAAAATTCGCAATCACCTCAACCGATAGAAACTCACCGCACAATTTATGAACAGGATACTTCTGCTGTTCTAAAAGTAATACATTCCAACCCCGATCGGCCAATTGAATCGCAGCACTACATCCGGCTAATCCGGCCCCAACAATGATGACATCGTAATTCATGCAATATTCCACTAAAGAGTACTCAACAACCAACGAAATGGCCAACGCCAACGCACAGTAAAATTTTGCAATCCCGCTTTCTGGGCGATCGTCTCCAACTCCGGGCCACGGAAGCCTCTTAGTACTGAAACTGGTCCATCATTTTGCACCATTTCTGAGGCTTGAAATAACCGACTTAGGGTATAAAAACTATAGTAAGCTAGCGGATGACGATGAAGATCATTAATTAAAATTCCCCCCTTTGAAACTCGGTTCATTGAATGAACAATTGCGATCGCCCGTTCTTCAGCAAAATGATGTAAGAACATTGCACCCATCACAACATCAAATTCACCATCACCATAGGGCAACGCTAAGGCATCAGCGACTTCCACCCGAATTTTAGAACTCAATGCCTCGGGTAAACGTTTAGATAATGACTGACGAGCATAATCTACGGTGGCGGGGTTTGCATCGATCGCAAC
>JANXNM010000539.1 GCA_025354065.1 Synechococcales cyanobacterium 340R_concoct_173_sub
GGCTTGCTGTTGACAGGTTTGATGAGTGTCGGTGAGGGTTTGTACCAGTGCGTCAAAGTTCATGATGGCGCTCCTTCGATGAGTCGAATTCGTCCGGTGAGGAGTTCGTGCATCATGCCTTGTTTGAGTTGGCGGGCTTTGGTAAGTTTGGTGGCGATCGCCCCGATTTCTAGATCCATGTCGGAGAGAATGGTGGCGATCGCTTGCTGTTCGAGCTTTGACGGTTTTGAAAAAGCAATCTTTCTAAGATCGTCTAATGATATGCCCATTACTGTACTGCCACTTCCCATGTTGGCAATTTTTGTCTCATGAAATTGAAACCAGTAATATAAAAACTTTGTCTCAATATCTCGCTTTGAGATGATTGCTTTGAGATCTTGATTAATGCTTACTTCCACATCAAAAACAACAGCTTTTCCAAGAGCCATGCGAGTGGAAGTTATAATTGTATTTCTTGGAATTAGATTTGAGGAGCTATTTGTTAATCCTTCTTGAGTAATGTACTCGGAAGTTTGCGTAGAACTGTGACACGCAAAATCCTTGACTGTCATCCAGGGAATATTGCCATTCCAGTAGTCCCCAACAGATCTACTAGGTGTTCCGCCTCCGATTATACGTTCTGTAATATCACCAAGAGTTGTTTCTATCCAGCCATCTTGATGACTCAACAATTCCTGCATCGCCCCTTGTTTGATTTGGCGTTTCTTGGCGAGGAGTTGCTCTAGGGATTCGATGAGGGCATCGGTGTCGCTGAGGGCGCGGGCGATTAGGTTTTGTTCTGCGATCGTAGGCAATATAATAGGGCATCTACCTAATACACCTTGGTCAATTGTAGTCATGCTTCCCGTCTTAGCATGAGCAATTAAGTATTTTCTTGCAATCGGTGAAATGCAAAATCGAAATATATATAAGGGATTAACCTTTTGCTGATTAGGTCTTGCTCGAATAACATGGCTATCAAAGACAACATCTTCAGCAAGATTAGACAAATAGACATTACAGTGAGCGATACCAGATGGAACAACTGATGAGCGCGTAAAAAATAAGTCTCCATTTTTAACTTTGAAGCGCTCTTTTTCACTGTCGTTAGCGTCAAACAAATCTAACAACTCTAAGTCAATGGGTGTTCTCTTGTATAAATCTCCTACATTGATTAATTTCACACCACTTCCCTTACGAGACGGCTTATAGAAAACTCCGTTCTGCATTACATCGCTAGATACTGAGTTCAGATCAGAAATATCCCAGTCTTCAGGAATTACCCCAACCTCAGTCTGCTTATACCCCTTGGGAATTCGAGAGTTGAGATCTGAGATCTGAGAATTAGTTGTTAATGCTCGATCGCCTTTCATAGTTCACCATCCAAACTTCGTGATAACTCCGCCTCAATTTCTTCAATACTCGGCAAACTCCGATCGAGGGGTGATGTGAGCGAGACCATTAATAAAATTAGTCTGAGCATAACGACCCTTACGACGGAGTAATAAATGACAGGTTTCCGTCACCACACACCAAGTCGTAATCAGAGGCTCATCATATCGCTTAAGTGCCCGTGTCGCCCGTTGGTGAGAAGTATCACATTGATCCGCCAGAGCCAACCAAAAACCAGTATCAACGATGATCATACTTAGACTCTAATGACTCAGCCAAATCAGATTTATAAGTAACGGACAAATCTTCCTCCACATCACAACAACCGACTAAATCAACGTCCTCAAACTTCTCCAAATTACTCTTCTCCTTTCTAAGTAGAGGAACATGAGCCGCAACATCAATCCAATCCTGAAGATTATTCTTGACTTGTACTAAATGCGTTCCAAATTTCGTATAAAGTACTTTTTCTTCCTTCCGCAACCGCCCAACAATAATACCTGGATGAATCATTACCTTCATCGCAAAACTTTTAATATTCGCATCGGAAAAAGATGATCCCGTTTCTTCGATAAACCGATCGTAATCAGAAGGCGCTAGCAACCAATCACGAGCCATTTCATTCGCTTCTCGCTCCTTTTCATCAACATCTCCATCATCTAAATTATCTAAAATCAACCCTTCATGCTCCAGCACAATATGAGCAATTTCATGCATCAACGTAAACCAAAAATTATCAATTCGGTTATATCGCAAAGTAAGCGCAATCACAGGCCGACTCATATCATCATCAAGATGCAATGCAGCACCATCCAAATAAGTTTTAGACAGATGAGGGACAATCACAAACCTCACCCCTAAACTCATTAAAAACTCTGGAACCCGCACCACATTCACAGGCTCCACACTCAATTTGACTAACTCTGGAATCGCCCGAACCAATTTTTGCCGATCGTAAGTTCCTACATTCTGTTGCCGAGCCAAATTTTCGACCCTCTTCGCCCAAGCCAATTGAGCATTCACATTCGGTTCACGATGCTGAGAACATCGGAAATTTAGCGCTAATTTTGGTTGTTCATCCACTTGAGAAACATCAAAAAAAGTACAGATTTGTTGTTCCAGTTCATCCACCGATTTCGTTTTAGTCAGCCAACCCAGCTTCCTCATTTCAGCGATCGGGGCCATATCATAAATCTTACTCTTACGGGCGATCGGTTCATCCTGATTCTGTTTCCGAGCAACAAAAAGCCGATAACTTGTTTCAAGATTGGTCCAAAACTCCGCAGAAGTCCCAAACGCAGCAGATAACTCTAACGCCGTTTCCGGTGTAATTTGTTTTGTACCCTTGATAATCTCATTGATAGTCTGGGACGGACGACCCATAATCTCAGCGAGATCTCTTTGAGTCCAGTTCCGCGCTTCCAACTCTTCGCCAATCACTCGTCCAGGTGGGAATACTCTAGCGGGCTGTAATTTCTGAGTCATACCTCTTCTTCCTCCCGTTTCATTCAGTGATAATCTGTAATCTCAATAACAAGCAAAAGCCTGCCCTGCTCATCCTCAGTAATTTCCAATATTAAACGCCATTGACCATTTAGCCGCATAGAGGATTGACCCGCCCGATCGCCCTTCAGCTTTTCCAATCTGCGACTCTTAAGTTGCCGGAGATCCCGCTCGTCGATCGCCGCATCAATGCTCGCCATCAAACTAAAGAATGCATCCACTACAGCAGGTTCATATTTATTAGCTCCTTTCTCTTCCTCATAGAGAGATTTGAGATGTTTAGACGCGAATTCCCAACGCATTAAATCCTCCTGTCTGTAGTGACCATTCTTGTCGGGGTGAGACGACTAAGATTGATCAAATTCTACAGCAAGTAATTCGGTCTTGGGGTGAATCACTGAATCTAACTGTAAACAAATCCAGCATCTTTGTCCATACAGACAAATTAGGTTTAGCTAGAACAGAATAGCTTTTCACTAGACCTATGCTATCCGTAGCGTCTTATAATTTTCATCCAACAAACTGACTCTAAATAAGTATTGTAAAGAATTGTTAAGCAAAGGTTTCTGACTTGCTATCAACGATCGAGGCTAGACTTCAAGCCCAAACATCTCCTATTAAAGAAATCGATTTTTTTTAACATAACGAAGAATCGTCCATACGATCGCCCTCCAAACTCCGTGACAACTCCGCCTCAATTTCCTCAATACTCGGCAAACTACGATCGAGGGGTTGGGTAAAATCCTTTGATTCCGTCATAGCGCAAACCCCATCTTCGCCAAATGCTCCGCCACTCTCTCTTCTAACTCTACAACCTGCTTTGTCACCTCTGGCAACGCCACCGCATACCGTAACGCCAACACCTTCACCCGTTGCGCCAACCCCTGACTCAAGCGCTCCATCTCCCCCGCGATCGTCCCCTCAAGCCGCGCCATCCACTTATCATCTACCACCAACGCCTTAACCTCCGCCTCACTCAAATCAGAATACTGACCATAAGCCAACCGATCGATCGCCTCCTCAGCCTCCTTGATCACCTTCTTCAAACCCGCAGATTGATCCAACAATTTCAACCAAAGCTTCAGCACCTTCTCTTCATCCTTCGCCGCAGATTCCCCTTTAATGTCCTTCAGCCGCGCCTTCACATTCGCCCCATTCACCTTCTCCAACTCCCCAAATGCACCATCCTCACCCCCATGCTCCTCCTCCAACTCCGTCATCTGCGCGAGCGCCCCCTCCAGTTCCGCCTGTTGAATAGCGAGCGCCCCCTGCTCCTCCGCAAAATATCGCGCCACAATCAAATCCTTCGGCACCAAATCACAAGCCCACCCCTTATCCACTTCCTTGCCCTTCTTGTTCACCTCAGTAATCCGCTCAGTCTCCGCCCTCCAACCATTCGCCGCAATTAGGTAGCAGTCATCTTGCATCACCTCAGCCCAGTAATCCATCAAATGCTGATACACGTCATAGCGATCGACCAAATCCTTCCCCACATAATGCTCTAGCAAATCCTCCGACAGCTTGCCAATCACCTCCTTCGGATGACAACCCGCCGCTAACTTCTTCAGCAGCAACTCACTCCTCGATCGCCAATCCTCAAACAGTCTCGCCATATCCTGCGAAAACGCCACAAACTCCGCATGTGCCAAAATCGTCGCCTTAATCGCCTCCTGTTCTACCTGCAAATCCACATATCCCCGACGGTTTAGCTTAAATAACGCATCCTTCAACTGCGGACACACCGCCCAATAGCGCCCCAAGGCATCCACATCCGCCACCGGAATCCCACCCTGCAAATGCCCCGCAATATCCTGAATATCCTCCGCCTGTTGCCCATCGACATAGCGCGGAATATTCAAATTAAACTCATTTCGCTCAATCTCCTCCAACCCTACCACTCGGGAATATCCCACCCTCTCAAACTGATTCGTAAACACATCCACAATCTGGTGAATATCCCGATCGCGCAATCGATTCTTATTCCCATCTTTCATGAATCCCGCACTAGCATCAATCATGAAAATGCCTTCACGCAGATCTGCATTCTCTTTATCAAGCACCACAATGCAAGCCGGAATCCCCGTCCCATAAAACAAATTCGCAGGTAAACCAATAATCCCCTGGATATAGCCGCGTTTAATCAAATTCTTCCGAATCTCCGCCTCCGCATTCCCCCGAAACAATACGCCATGCGGCAAAATACAGGCTCCCTTCCCCGTGCTTTTCAGCGATCGGATAATGTGCAACAAATACGCATAATCTCCCTGCTTATCGGGCGGTGTGCCATACGGTGTAAAGCGATCATGCGGATCATGCGCGATCGAAACACCATTCACCCAACGCTTATCACTAAACGGCGGATTCGCCACCACATAATCAAACGTCTTTAGCATTCCCTCAGCCGTCAAAAACAAAGGATTCGCCAACGTATTCCCCTGCTGTACCTCCGCCTGGGGATTATTGTGCAAAATCATATTCATCCGTGCCAACCCCGAAGTCGTCGCATCCTTCTCCTGGCCATACAACGAAACCTGAGTCGTCGCCTCATCTGCCAATTTCAACAACAACGAACCCGATCCACAAGTCGGGTCATACACCGTTGTACTCCCACTCGTTCGGGCCTCACGAATCCCCAAAATCTTCGCCATAATGCGACTTACTTCCGCAGGCGTATAAAACTGGCCCTTACTTTTACCGCTCTCCGTCGCAAAATGTCGCATCAAATATTCATAGGCATCGCCCAGAATGTCATCCCCATCAGCGCGGTTCTTACTAAAATCTAATTCCTTCCGTTCAAAAATCCCAATCAAATTCGTCAGCCGCTCAACTAGCTCCTTCCCGCTGCCCAACTTATTGACATCGTTAAAATCCGGCACATCCGACAGCTTATTAGCGATCGCAAGTGGCGCAATAATTTTCTTATTAATATCATCCCCGATCGAATCCGTTCCCTTAAGCTTCACCATATCGGCAAAACTCGCCCCCACCGGAATCTTAATCGGCGCATAGGGCTGACCTGCATATTTATCACTGACATACTTCACGAACAACATCACCAATACATAATCCTTATATTGGCTCGCATCCATCCCACCACGCAATTCATCGCAGCTTGCCCAGAGGGATCGATAGAGTTCGGACTTTTTCAATGCCACAGGTTCAACAGGTAAGGGAATCACATTATCCGTCAAAAACGGAGCCGGATATTCCCCGTCTTATACGAAATACGATCGACAGAAAATTCCATGACTTAGAAACGTCCAAGACACAATACAAAGTCCCGATCGATACAAAAATCAAGAACGTTCACTAACTTGACATTTTCAGTTCTAATAAGCGGGTGGGGGGAATCGAACCCCCATCATTAGCTTGGAAGGCTAGGGTTTTACCACTAAACTACACCCGCGCTTTTGCACATCACTAAACATAGCACAACCGATGTCGTGATGAAATACCTGAACTCAGAAGTTTTCTAAAAATACTCTAGAGCCGCAGTTCGATCGTTGTCTCCCAATCTGTATCAGGTTTTTTAATCGCATCATTATCAATTAGGATATCTGCTACTGAAATTTTGCCCAACTGTTCCTCAATAAATCCCAATAAGGCATCTTGTTCTCGCCCACTCAGCTTTGGCTGTAATTCTTTGACATCAAACGACTGAATATCCTTATTTTCGAGGACCACAAAACCAACTTTGACCCGAATCACCTCTCCCGACTTCAAAGCAAAGGTTGCAGGGAAAGGAACAGTCGTGGGGAAATTTAGTTTGAGTTTCGCTGTACCCTTTCCACCGATTTCACCGGGAGTCGATCGTAAAATTGGTGTCTCTAAACTAATTGTTAAATTACTCCCCCCAACGCCTGAGCCAGGATTACCTAAAGGATCATCTGATTTAATAGGAAGATCAGTTTTTTTGGGCGACGAATTCTGATTTTCTTTAGTTGGGTCTCTCTTTGGTACAGATGCCACGGACGGGGTATTTTTTTTAGTTGGTACAATCGATCGGTCTGGCTTTGGCTCAGGTTTGAGGATAATCGCACGCTTCTCCGTTTTAATTTCTGGCTGCACGATCGGTTCCGATTTAATCTCAAACTCAGGCTGAACCTGGGATTTTAGATCGGGTTTTGCTTCAGACTTTGCTTCAGGTTTCAACGCAGCGGCTTGAACGATCGGCGCATCCACACTCTCAGATCCAGCAGGCTCGACCAACTCCACCGCGATCGCACCCGCATCTGGTTCCACCACTGCAATCGTTGCCCAACGTTTTATCCCAACGATCAAAAGCGCATGGAAAAGGAACGACACCGCCGCGATCGCCAGCCAGAACTGCACTGACTCACGTTTTCTCTCTCTTAATGCTCCCGACCCCGCCATAATCTAAAAACCAATGAAGACCTCGCCCTCATTCTAAGCAATGAATAATGGTTCTCGGGGATTAATCGCAGTAGGATCCACCGAAAAGGTCAACACCGTTTCATCAATCCCCTTCAGATTCAAAGACTCACCCTTCGTAATTTCCTCTTCTTCAAGATAATCTGCCACCGCCGCCGAGATCAAAATTTGGCCCGGTTGCGCTGACGTTTGGAGTCTTGCCGCAATATTCACACAGGGACCGACCGCCGTGTAATCCGATCGTTCACTGCCGCCAAACATTCCCACCACCGCCGTACCTTGGTGAATCCCACAGCGAAACTCCAGCTTCGGCAACCCTTGCGCCATCCACTTTTCATTGAGAATTTCCAGCGCAGAATGCATGTCTCTCGCCGTTCCGATCGCCCGACGCACCTGCTCATTTGGCGTTAACTCTTCCGGTGCCCCATAGAGCGCCAAAATCGCATCGCCCATAAACTTATCCACCGTCCCGCCATTCTTGAACACCGCACGGGTCATCTCTGTTAGATACTCATTCAGAATTTCCGCCACCTTTTTCGATCGTAACGTATTCGACAACTGCGTAAAGCCCACAATGTCACTAAACAGCACCGTCACCATCTTCGGTTCAGGTCGCAAATCAAGAGACAACGTACCCTGCGCCGCCCGCTTGACCAAACTCGGGGGCAGAAATCGCTTCAAGACCGATTCTGTTAGATACTCATTCAGTTCCACCATTCGCTGTTCGTTTTCCTTCAACGCCAACAGATTTCGCACCTCAGCAATCACCAAACGATCGTTAAATGGCTTCGACAAATAGGCATCTGCCCCGTGCTCAGCCCCTTCGAGTCGAGTATCCTCATCAGCTTTCGCCGTCAGCAACACAATGGGCGTTCCACATAGATCCTTATCCCCGCGAATCATCCGAATCAAATCTAACCCTGACACCTTCGGCATCATCAAATCCGTCAAAATCAAATGGGGACGATGTAACTCCGCCATTTGGAACCCCTCTTCCCCATTCCGCGCCGTCAAAACCCGATAGCCCTGCGATCGTAAAATCCCCGCCACATAATTTCGCAGATCCGTCGTATCTTCCACCACCAAGATCCGCTTAGCTGGAGTCTCGCCTTCCGCTAAAACCTCTTCAAACACCTCTTCTTCTTCTAATGACTGCAACTCAATATCAAGATCCGCAAACTCCACCATCGCCCGCGCCATCTGCAATTCACTGTGTTCGTCCTCAATCTGACTCGGATCTAAATGGCCAGATCCCGCAGGCAACGTCAAGGCAAATACGCTACCCACGCCATACTCAGAAGACACTTGAATTTGACCACCATGGATTTCCACCAGCTCTTTCACCAGCGCCAACCCAAGCCCCGTCCCCTCATAGCGACGATTGACCGACCCTTCCGCCTGCCTGAACCGTTCAAATAAAACCGAAATCTGATCTTCACGGATCCCAATCCCCGTATCCTTCACAGATAGCAAAACCGAATCCCCCACAGGTTCCAACGAGACCGTAATCGATCCCCCAGACGGCGTGAACTTCATGGCATTAGACAACAAGTTATAGACAACCTTATCGAACTTCTCAAGATCCAGATAAACTGCATCACAAGGCTGCAAGGCCGCAACAAGCTGAATCCCTTTTTTCTCGCAATATGCCCCAAAGGTCTCAACAATTTGATGCACAAAGTCAGCTAAATCACAGGACTGGAAACGACATCGCATCTCACCTGCATCCAAACGCTGTAGGTCTAGAAGTTGATTCACCAACCGCAACAATCGACGACTACTACGAAGCGCAATGGACGATTGGTCCACGGACAAACCAACCTTTTGACTTACTGCCGTCTCCAATGGCCCAAGCATCAAGGTCAAGGGTGTCCGAAATTCATGGGAAATATTCTGGAAAAACTCGGTTTTAGCCCGATCGAGTTCGATTAATTTTTCTGCCTGCTGACGAGTGGTTTGAAACAAATTAGCTTGCTGTACCGCGATCGAAGCTTGTTCTGCAACAGACTCAACTAGTCGAATTTCAGATTGAGTCCAATGGCGAATACTCGTATTTTGTCTCAGGGAAATACTACCAATAATTTTCCCGTCAGACAACAATGGCAACACCAACAGCGCTTTTGAAGACGATCGCATTTCCTGTACATTCATTTCAGGATATAGCGACAGATCGGGCAAGGAAACAGGCGCTTGAGTTTCCTGTAGCTTGACCAAAACAGGATTTTCCCGGATCAAAACATTAGACTTCGGCAAAGCTGCTGCCATTTCTTCTGGTGTAGCCGAGGCTGATAAATCCGCGTCATATAGTCCCACGCATTCGACATACTGATCCTCCGATCGCCACAACGACAAGGTACAACCATCGACCATCAACGCCTGTCCCAACTGTGACGTGATCGACGCAAAAATTTCCTGGGGTTCCAAACTCGATCGAATAGCCGTGGTAATGGTATTAATCAACGCTTCACGTTTGGCAAGCGATCGGACCTGCTCATAGGATTGAGCTTGAGCTAATGCTAATGCAGCCTGATCCGCTACCATTCCTAATAACTCGATTTCATCAGCCTGCCAGACCCGATTTTCATCGACCTGGTGCAACGCTAAAACACCCACCAGCTCATGGCGACACATAAGTGGAACCATTAATGTTGAGGTAATTCGGAGCGATTTGCAAGCCTGAATAGCCGTAGAGTTCTCCTGATCCTCCTGTAATTTTGTGATGTCAAAGGTTTGAATTTCAGACACGGACCAAACTGTTTCTGAGATTCCACCCAAAACAGAATACGGATTTGGACTTGCATTAGGATTAATCGTGGGCGATTGATAAATAACACTCTCTGGAGAAAACTGACCCTGTATATAAGGACGTAAAATGCAATAACTTGACTCCAAAGTCTGACCGACTGCTTTGGAAATCGACGAAAGAAGTGCTTGATAGCCCAAAGCTGCCCGCAACGTAGCAGTTACCGCATTAAGCAGAGTTTCTCGTCGTAGATTACGTCGTAGATCCTCAGTTCTTGCCCGTAAGACATTGTGCGTATCAACAGCTTGCTGAACAACTTGTTTGAGATGGACATCATCCCAAGGCTTGGTTACATATTTAAAAACCTTGCCAGAGTTAATAGCGTCAACAAGGTCTTCAACGTCTGTATAGCCCGTTAAAATAATCCGAATGATATCAGGATATCGTTCAGCCGTTAAGCTTAAAAACTCGGTACCACTCATCTGTGGCATCCGTTGGTCAGAAACAATTACAGCAATATCACCTTCTCGTTCAAGGATTTCGAGCGCATCAGGACCACTTTCCGATCGTAATACCTTAAATTCTCGATGGAACGTCCGGTATAGAAGATCTAGGTTATCAGGCTCGTCATCAACGACAAGAATTTTTTGCTTTTTAGTGTCACGAGTGACCATGCACTAATCTCCAGAATTCATAGCAGTGGGACAAATAAAATTAGTCTTGATAAAAGTCATAGGCATTGATGCACACAACTCAATTTACCCAGTTCTGTAATCTTCTAACGGTATTTTACGAAATTGTGTGACTTAAATCACGTCGATCGCGATATTGCTTAGAATTTTAGTATAAGTCACTAACTTAAAATAACCATGGATAGTAACCTGATGAGTAAATACTCGAACTTAGTGATCCACCGCCCTCCATAATAAAGAAAATAATCTGTTGGGATGGATCATTTAGTTTGTATGTACTCTTAAATACTGACACTAAATATGGATATAAAAATAACATTAGCGAGATTTGGCACTAGATGTATTATGTAAATGCCAGATGTCCTGGATCAATTTAGTCTTGTTATGCGTTGTCCTGTTTGTCAGAATTTTGAAAATCGTGTTCTAGAGTCTCGTCCAGCAGATTCAGGGCATAGTGTGCGTCGTCGTCGAGAGTGTCTAAAATGTGGCCATCGTTTCACGACTTATGAACGAGTTGAGGTTTCACCAATTATGGTTGTTAAACGTGGGGGACAACGAGAATTGTTCGATCGGTCTAAGCTTTTTCAAGGTGCAATGCGAGCTTGTGAAAACTCAGGTGTGTCTGAGATTGATCTCGATCGGGTAGTTTCTGAGGTCGAGTCAAATCTTCAGCAGCGTACATTGCGTGAGGTGACAAGTCTAGAAATAGGGAGACTTGTTCTTGCACAACTCCGTACTGTAAGTGAGGTTGCGTATATTCGTTTTGCATCAGTATATTCGCAGTTTCAAAGTTTAGAAGATTTTTTGAAAGTTCTAGAACAATTACGATCGGGAATATTTCCGCCTGTTGGATAAATAGATTTCAGAGAAATTAGAATTATTTTTTTTGAGATGGATTTGATCGTTTTGAACTAAGACTTCCTAGAAGTGGCTCTAATTCTGCTTCTGTTAGATCCCGCCACTGCCCTGGAGCTAGACCATCAAGCCGTAGATGGGCGATCGTCGATCGCATCAAACGTAAAGTTGGAAATCCAACAGCGGCAGTCATCCGCCTCACTTGACGATTGTGGCCTTCGGTCAGGGTCATTTCAAGCCAAGCCGTAGGGATGTTTTGTCGCGATCGGATAGGTGGTGTGCGTGGGGGTAAATTGGGTGGAGTCGATAAGATTCTAACTGTTGTTGGACGAGTGAGGTAATTTTGGATGCTTAAACCTCCTCCGCGTAATTGTTGAAGTGCGTCCGATGTAGGGATATTTTCGACTTGGATCCAGTAGGTGCGAGGATGGGCGAATTTTGGATGACTGAGATGATGCTGAAGTTCGCCATGACTAGTCAGAATCATTAGCCCTTCGCTGTCGTGATCTAGCCGACCGACGGGATAGACATCGGGAACTGGAATGAAGTCTTTGAGGGTACTCCGTTGAGCAGTGCCTATGGCCTGTGTGTCAGTGAACTGACTGAGGACGTTGAAGGGCTTGTTAAAAAGAAGATAGCGATGCGACACGGTGAACGAAATGGGGGATAGCGAAGTCTTGCTTTCCAGCTTGATTATGAATCACTGATTTTCCTGGGGTTGAGCGCCATTTACGCGGGTACGAAAACGGGTGTAACCAAAGTTCTGACCAGCCTGAGTGGAAAGGTTTCCTAGACTATACAGGATTGAGCCGTTGTTGTTGCTAGGAGATGCGCAGGTGCCAGGATTTGTAGGGGTTGTAGGGGTCTGAAAAAGCTGCCGCTGCTAGTTGTGGGTGCTCCCGATCGGCGGTTGGAGTTAACTTAAAGCTATCGTAATAGGCCCGTCCTCACCTCGTCAATCCTAAGTTTCAGGGTTCTACAGACAAGGTTCTACAGACAAGGCCCGATCGGATATTAGCCGAAAACTCAGCTTCACTATAGACTTCCACAGGTGTGGAACTCGGGTTAGTAAGTTATGGTCAGTAAATTACGTAGTTGGGAGTTTAGCCTCTTGATTTCTAACTAAAGCCTACTCTGATTTAGCTCAAACGTTCACAATTTGGCTACATTGTTAATTGCTGAGTTTAATGTTTAGGATTAATGATTTTAGAAGAGTCTGATCGTATAATTCGCGATTAAGGTTTGGTAAGATTGAACATACCGACGTGTTTAGAGACTCTCTGTGCGCTTCTACCCACTCTTTGCCGCACCCGCTATGCCTATATCTGAGTCTAAATCCTTAACTCAACTGAGTGTGTCAGCGACCTATTATGTTCGTAAATTGCTGCACCAAAATCTGCAAAAGCTCAAGTCTATTGTGGCTATGGGGGCATCGATTCAGGCGGATGAGGTGAGTGATATTAATGCGGTTTTGAATAGTTTGTATTTGGAAGATGAAGAACTGGCGGCAGTGGTTAGTCAACTCGATCGGGCGGCAGTGACTCATGAGGCGATGCTCAGTCAGCCGGAACAGTTTCAACGGGAACGATCGGAACTAGAAGAAAAAATCTTTTGGTTGTTGGGATATAGATTTCGATCGGGTCAGCGAGATAGATCGAGTTCTAAGGGTTCAGTACTAGTGGTGAAGGGTAATCGGGTGGCAGCAGCATCGTTGAAAAGCGCATTGCAGGACCATCATTATGCAGTGACAATCGCATCAAGCGCGCAGCAGGCTAAGGCTCAATTGAGTTTAAATGTACCAGATGCGATCGTGGTGTCGATGCACTTGCCGGATATGACAGGAGATCAGTTTTGTAAACTGCTTAAGGCGACCGACTCCCTTGCAGCAGTGCCGATTATTTTGATTGGGACAGTGGATACTCTGGCAGAAGAGACAAAAGCCTTTGAATCGGGGGCAATATACTATTTGGTGAAGCCGTTTCAAATTGAAGAACTCATTCTACGGCTACAAGCGCGGGGACAACTGCAAGAGTTCCAAAAACGTCTGACTCAAAACAATCAACAACTCCAGCGCGAAGTCCAAAAAACACGCCGTCTAGAGGAACGATCGCGGGCTGCGTTTGAAGATGCTGTGGTGGGAATGTTTCAGTCTACGGAAGATGGACGGTACTTGCAGGTGAACCAATCCTTGGCGACGCTTTATGGTTACGAATCACCTCAGACATTAATTCAGCAGGTGATTGGCATTGGGTTCCAACTTTATGTTGATGCTCAGCGCCGACAGGAATTTGTGGCTTATATGCAGTGCTTTAAGGCGGTGGTTGCCTTCGAGTCGCAGGTGCGCCGTCAGAATGGCTCGACGATTTGGATTTCGGAAAGTGTTCGATCGGTGTTCAGCGAATCTGGTGAATTCTTATTCTATGAAGGGATGGTCCAAGACATTACCGATCGTAAGGTTTTGGAGCAACGCCTTCAGACTCAATATCGAGTAACAGATCAGTTGGCGACGGCTTCGACTCTGTTGCAGGGAAGTCAGGTCTTGCTCCGGGAAGTCGGCGAGTTGCTGGGTTGGCATCAGGGTGAGGCTTGGTTGTTGCGATCGCCCATGAATGTATTACAAAAAGTCGATCGTTGGCATCATGAATCCTCCAATTCACCAAATAATCGGCCCACGGTGAACCAAAATGAAGGATTACCAGGATTTATTTGGTCTCATGGTCAACCGATTTGGATTGCAGATTTGCACCAGGTACCCCATTTGACGACGGAGGAACGCCTTCTCTATCGGGGATTTAAAAGTGCAATTGGGATTCCTTGTTGCCATGGCGAGCGATTTGTCGGCGTGGTGCTGTGGTTGTCGAAGCAGACGATGAAACATGAAGATAATTTGCTTACGGTGGTGCAGGTAATGGGGCGGCAATTTGCACAATTTGTCGGTCGTCGCTATGCCGAAAGTAACTTACGCCACTTGGAAACGCGTTTTCGTTCCCAAGCTACCGAACTCAAGGCCGCGCTCAATGAACTGCGCTCGACTCAGAATATATTGATTACTCAAGAGAAACAGGCATTGTTTGGCCAGTTTGCGGTAGACCTGACGCGGGAGCTGGTGGAGCCGATGGATTTTGCCGATCGCAATCTAGCCCATGTCGAGGACTATATCGCTGACTTTGTGGCGCTGCTGAAGCTCTATCGTGACAAGACTAAGACAATGCCTGATTTGCTCCAAGCAATTGAGGAGGCGGATGCAATAGATTTAGAGTTCTTAGTACAGGATTTTCCAAAGCTGGCCAGTTCTATCCATGAATGTGTGCAAACTATTCACCACAAAATTGAGACGCTCTCCCAAGCTGCAATTTAGTATCTGATTTAGATGGGGTTTAGATTTGCTTTACCAATTTGATTTAGGAGCGATCGGAACCAAAATATCCAAGGGCGGTTTTCCGAAGGCTCCGATCGCTTGTCAGGATCTGTTACAAATGTTAATCTTACTAAGTAAGCAGGTTAACACCTGAACCAAATCTCTTCAATTGGAGTCTTCCGATCATGAAAAATGCAGAATCTAAGCCTGGTTTCACAATTTTTTCTGAAGTTTTGAACGGACGCATGGCAATGATGGGATTGGCGATCGGTTTCGCTACCGAATTGCTCACTGGAAAGGGTATCTTGGCTCAACTGGGTATTCTCTAAAACCTAAGTCAATCAATGTTGTTTAGGATTGTTTAAGAATTCTACTGGGTCATTAATTAGTAAGAAAACCAGGATCCCTAAATGTGTCCTGGTTTTTTTATTTGGAAATTGTCCTAGATACTCCGATCGGTACCACGATCGATTTCTTAAATCCATCTTCCGACATGCTGGAACATGATCAAATTTTTAATTATTAATACCTAAAAAAGGTCCAGCCTAGTAAAAGACTGAACCTTGAAGCTACTCTCTTGTAAGACTCTTACGCGAATGATCTGGAATTACAGATCACCACCCCGTAGAAACAACACAAAAACGATCGCTGGCCCCGCAATTACGATTAGCGCCAGAGTCGTTAGCTGGAAAACAACGGTGAAATCAATTCCATTCAAGAAGTCCATTACTCCCCCAATCCTCGCCTGAAGCGGATCTAAATACTCTCACCCATGATTACCCCATATTTTTGGGAGCAATACAACCCCTTCTCAGAAAGTTAACAAAACTAAAACTAAAACGATCGTTCTACACTCCAACAATATTCGACAATAAGCAAACGTATTTTCGGAGACCCCTTGAAATGGCGACTTGGCAATGTGTGAAAAATTGTGGGGCTTGCTGCCATCTTGACCCCACCGATCGGCCCGATCTCGGTGAGTATTTGAGTGAGTCAGAAATGATTACCTATTTGAGCATGGTGGGTGAAGATGGCTGGTGCATCAATTTTAATGCCGAAACCCGCGAATGCAAGATCTACGAGAAGCGCCCATCCTTTTGCCGCGTCACTCCAGAGACCTTTCAAACCCTATTTGATGTTGCTCCAGACGAGGTAAACGACTTTGCCATCGAGTGCTGTCGTGAACAAATTGAAGGGGTTTATGGCGATCGTAGCTTAGAGATGTTGGTGTTCGATCGAGCGGTGGGAATTTAGTCTTGCCGATTGTGATCACTATCACTATTATGGATAATGAAAAGAAAATGAAATATATTTTGTCATGGCTCTAGATTTATCACCGCTGACAGATCCTTTGACAGACCAGCCAGATCAACAACTAATTCCCGAAATTCCAGCCGCTGAATCGGACCTTTCGGCGATAAGTCGTTGTTTCTCGTCTACGTTTGTCACGATTTTTCTAGCTGAACTTGGTGATAAAACTCAGGTAGCGACATTGCTTTTGAGTGCCCAGTCACACAAACCCTGGGTTGTTTTTGCTGGGTCAGCGCTGGCTCTCATTAGTACAAGTCTCGTTGGTGTTCTGTTGGGACAGTGGTTATCAAAATTGCTAACGCCAAGACGTTTAGAACTGGCGACGGGAACGATTTTGCTGATCGTGTCGGTCTTGCTATTTGTTGATATAACGAGGATGGGGTGATGGATTGGAATTTGTTAGGGCTTAGTTTTGTGACTGTGTTTTTGGCAGAACTGGGTGATAAAAGCCAGTTTGCTGCGATCGCGTTGAGTGGATCTAGTAAATTTCCAAAAGCTGTATTTTTAGGATCGGTGGCGGCGTTGGTATTAGCCAGTTTGCTTGGGGTGATTGTGGGCGAAGGCACCGCTCAAGTTCTGCCGCCTCAACTCGCTAAAACGATCGCCGCCATCAGTTTTGCGGTGATGGCAGCGAAATTGCTCTTTTTTGAAGAGGCTGAAGTATTGGAGGTTGAGGAATTAGAACTTGATAGTCCTGCCTCCAAAGTTTTATCTAGTGTTAGTGAAACAGTCGAAAGTCACGACTAAATAAAAGAGTAATGCCAGCCAATTTCACACTTTCAATGATCCAGTAGACACTGTGCATCGTATTCATTTGTTCAGGGATAATGCCAGTTGATTCTTCAATAAATCCAAGACCGCTCATGGTTGGGGTCACGCAGTAGGTGCAGAGAATAGCGATACCGAATAGCAGAAAGGCGATCGGTAAATTGCGGAAGGGTGATTCTCGTTCAGTAATAGGCAGTTCTTGCTTTACCCAGAATCCAACACAAACCAATGCACCTAGCACTAGTTCCATGCGGTTAAAAGCTCCAAACAAGGCCTGACCTGCCAAAACAAAATGACTTTCAGCCATCATGCCCGATGTGTAAAGAACAGGCATGACCAAGAAGTCCAAAATCAAGCTCGCGCTCAGCCAAAAAATAAGTACGATCGGAAGAATTCGGTGCCAGGTAGAATCTTGCCAGTGGAGTGGAGCTTTCATAGAAATTGCCTAATGATTGAAGTGAGTTAAGACAGGTGAGACATCACTCCGGTCTGTTGTTCTCAACCTAACACAGGAATTTCGATCCCCAAGCCCATCGAAACATATACCTACCAACTGATACAGAAGTTGATAAATCAGAGAGTTATAGTTACTATCTGCAATCAAAAAACCATAAAAAACGATCGCAGTCTGCCATTTCTGGAAAGATTGCGATCGTTATACTGATCATTCACTCGATACTAAACTGTTCTCTATGTGGCCAATTCTCTATGTGGCCTTGTTACGACGAAGCTTCAATGCACCTGCTGCACTCAACCCTAGCAGAGAAAGCATAATTGATGGCTCAGGGACATCTTGGCCGAGGAATGCATCCACATTCTTCTTACCAATATCAACAATGAATACCGTATCGTTGAAGTCCCGATCGGACCGTTCACCAAATTTGCCTTGTCCGCTGGTGCCACTACCATAAAGATCTTCAAAGCCCATCAAAATGTAGCCTGTGCCCTTAATTCCGTAAGCCACAACATGCTGCAAACCATCTGGATTATCGGAATCAGGTGTCCCGAAAATGTAAGCATTGGTTCCACGATTATAGCCATCAGCGCGCAGTTTAAAGTCCAGGGTACTTTTTGCAGCTATTTCTCCCATCTTCACCCCATCTCCTAACTTCAGAGCACTTCCACCCCAAGCGCCGACGCAGTCTTGACCTTCACAAGAAATATCCTTGAAGAGCAAACCTTCTTGATTCGTCCCGCCTCGCGATGTGTAACCCAATTGGTTCTGGTAGCCTGCACCTTCATTGATGAAGTATGTCGAGACGCTATGGTTGTACTTCAATTTTAAAGCATTAGCATCAACTCTAAACTGGTTGCTGCCTTCAAGCTTAACTCCTTCGCGTTGCACATAGGCTTGGTAAGGCTGATCATTAAACCCAGTTTGAGCCTTGCTAAGAATGGTTGGTTGAGGCATGTCCCACATGGAAGCCGCTTTAGTCGAGTCAGCTTGAGCCGTAATTCCAACGATGGAAGTAGTAAAGTAAAGCGCAGTCAACAATATTTTTTTCATGGGAGTAATTAACGTCTGGATAGGTGGTGGAATGAGTTGGGCCAGCCCTTAAAATTCATCGACTAGATCGATGATTCAGTAGATTGAGAATTGACCAGCTTCTAGCCCTGAACTCTACAGCTCCTGAACTCTATAGCTATAGCTACATTGCACTGGTGATCGTGACTATGGCTAGAGTAAGAATGCTTCTTCTTCTAGACTTTAAGTTCAATTCTAAAATTCTGTGAATATACTCAAATTAGTGAATTTTATGTATTCTACAGAACTGCTAAATAGAGAATTACAGAACTAATGAATCCGTATAATTGTTTATTTTAAGTTAGGAATAAAATACTAATTACTGGATTGTCGCTAAAAACGTCTAAAGTAGCTAGAAAATTTACGGGCGTAATTATTCGGAGTAGAATTATTCTGATAGCTTAAAATAATAATCTCACAATGTGAATGTTAGGGATGTTAGAACTTTTGAAGCGATTTCGGATGATTTGAAAGTATTTTACTGTGAAGATTTCATCCTTACGTGGGCGGCTGTCCTTTGTCAACCCGAGGCGATCGGAGGTAAACTATGTAGACAGACCATTTATATTACATTTTGGCTAGGCATGGCAGGCAGCATGAAGATCCAATTCCCAATTCCCGGTTTAATGGCCACACCGAAGCGTACGAAGAAAAAAATAGGGATGGCCAAGGTTTTGTGGGGGATTGTCGTGAGTCAGGCGATCGGGGCTAGTTTCATGATGCCTCCTGTCATGGCCCAAAAAGCTTCCCTAAGCTATAGCGAGCTGATTCAGAAGGCCCGTAAGGATGAAGTGGAGCGGGTCGAAATCAATGACATTCAAAAAACAGCTAAGGTTTATTTAAAAAATAGCGCCCGCCGGGATCCTAATGGTAAACAACAGGATCAACCGATCGATGTGATTCTGTTTACTGATTCAAATACTGAACTGTTGACGACCCTCACTGACTTGAAAGTTCCGGTTGAGGTAAAGAATAATGCGGAAAGTTCGGCGGCCATGGGGATGCTAATGCAGCTCTTGATTGTGATGTTTTTGATTGGCGGGTTGATGCTGATTTTGAAGCGATCAGCTAACTCTCCCGGTGGTCCCGGCCAAGCTATGAATTTTGGCAAGTCTCGGGCACGCTTTCAGATGGATGCGAAGACGGGCGTGATGTTTGAGGATGTGGCGGGGATTGAGGAAGCGAAGGAAGAACTCCAAGAAGTGGTGACGTTCTTGAAGCAGCCTGAGAAATTCACGACAGTTGGCGCAAAAATTCCAAAGGGAGTGTTGTTAATTGGCCCACCTGGAACCGGGAAAACGCTGTTGGCAAAAGCGATCGCGGGGGAAGCAGGGGTTCCATTCTTCAGTATTTCAGGATCTGAATTCGTCGAAATGTTTGTGGGTGTGGGCGCGTCTCGGGTGAGAGATTTGTTTAAGAAAGCCAAAGAAAATGCGCCTTGCATCATCTTTATTGACGAAATTGATGCGGTTGGTCGTCAGCGCGGTGTTGGCATTGGCGGCGGTAACGATGAACGTGAGCAGACGCTGAATCAAATGCTGACGGAGATGGATGGTTTTGAGGGAAACTCTGGCGTGATTGTGATTGCAGCGACGAACCGGGCAGATGTGTTGGATCAAGCATTGCTGCGGCCCGGTCGTTTCGATCGTCAAATTAATGTGGATTTACCTACTTTTAATGGTCGTTTGGGGATTTTAGAAGTTCATGCAAAGACGAAAAAAATAGCGCCTGAGCTTTCTATGTCAGCTATTGCCCGTCGGACTCCTGGGTTTTCGGGTGCCGATCTGGCCAATCTATTGAATGAAGCCGCTATTTTGACCGCCCGCCGTCGCATGGAAGAAGTGACGATGCAGGAAGTTGAGGATGCCCTCGATCGGATTACGATCGGTTTGAGCATGAATCCATTGCTCGACAGCAAGAAAAAGCGGATGACGGCCTATCACGAGGTTGGTCATGCGTTATTAACCACGCTGTTGCCCCATGCTGATGAATTAAATAAGGTGACGATTATTCCCCGATCAGGCGGAATTGAAGGCTTTTCCCAGACCGTGGCGAACGAAGACACTATTGATAGCGGACTTTACACTCGGGCTTGGATGATGGACAAAATCCGAGTGTTGATGGGGGGGCGAGCGGCGGACGTGGAGGTCTTTGGGGAAGATGAAATGGACTCCGGTGCAACTAGCGATATTAAAAAAGTTACCCAAATTGCCCGTCAAATGGTGACTCAGTTTGGCATGTCAGACTTAGGCCCGGTGGCATTAGAAGGCGCTGGAGATATGTATTCTCGGGGTGGCGGTGGTGGGCAAGGCGACTACTCTGAGGCGATCGCGGAAATGATCGATCAACAGGTGAGAGGGATCGCGGTGTCTTGTTATGAAGATGCTCGCAAGATAATTCGTGAAAATCGTGAGCTGGTGGATGAATTGGTAGAGTTACTGCTGGAGATGGAAACCGTCGAGGGCGCAGAATTTCGGGAAGTGGTGCAAAAACATCAAGGGCGATCGGCGGTGGCTCGTCCGTTGCTAACTCATTTGAGTCGATAGATCGGCAATAGTTCGCAGTATTGTAAAAAAAACATGGCGGCGAAGAAACAATTGTGATCTTTAGGGTGTCATATATTCTTTCTTCGTTTATTTTTAAGGATTCTAAGGAAATGCGCTTGTAGAATAATGAATAGCGGCGTGCGAGGGCATTGGTATGAATTCAGGATCTTTATTGGGCGAGTGGCTGCTTCTGTTGCCCGCTATGTCGGATGTGCAGCAATGGTGGACAGCGTTTAGTCAGAGTCCTGATTTTAAGATGCTCAGCGCTATTGTGACTGTATTGACGGCGATTGCGGGTACTGTCACTGCTCGTTTGGAAGTGATTCAAAAGTTATTGGAAGCTATTCAAAAAGTTGCCAATCTCCTTAAGCCCGCCGCCGTGCCCGCTGCTTTGACAGATACGGCTGAACCTCGTCGCCGCTTACTTCGTATTTTAAAAAGTGAATATGCCCGCCGCCTCCAGGATTCATCGCTTAATCCCCAGATTTCGATCAATCTCCATTTTCAAGATCGACGCGAGTTAGTGGGTCGTCCTCGTTTGCGGTCTGGATCATTAATCATGGTGCCGCAGTCCCTAGAGGCGATTTATAGCCAAATTGAAATTGATGGCAAACTCCTAATTGTGGGAAATCCCGGCTCAGGAAAAAGCACCGAACTATTAAAATTTGCGACCCTTATGTTGGACCAAGCGGACGTAGAACCTAGCGCACCGATTCCAGTCTTGTTGGATCTTTCAGCTTGGGATAATGAGGCTCCGGCCTTGGAGAATTGGATTGCTCGACGGTTGAAGCGGCTTTATAACATTGACAATACAATAGCGTTGGAATGGTTACGGGATGAGAGTTTGATTTTGTTATTGGATGGCCTGAATGAATTGGGTCTCGATCGGCAAGAGCGTTGTATTGATGCGATTAATCAGTTTCTGCAAACTACCAGTTATCCCCATTGTGTTGTTTGTTGTCGGTTAGAAGAGTATGAATTGGGCCGTCGTAGACTCACCGAATTGAATGGGGCAATTTACCTTCAACCCCTTTCCGACGATCAGATTCAGCGATATTTAGAACTAGCCGATCGGATCTTGCGGTGGGAGACATTGCAAGCCGAACCAACGCTGCGAGAACTAGTCCGATCGCCGTTGATGTTGATGATCATGGTGGCCGTTTATCAAGGTCGTCAGATTCATACCGCCCATGAATTGCTCAGTCTTTATATTGATCAATGTTTTGAGCGATCGCTCAAACCCAACGCCGGGATACCGCCTAGTCGCGAGCAAACCATCCGCTATCTTACCTGGCTGGCCCGACAGCTCAAGGTTCAGTCGAAACCTGAACTTGCGATTGAACGGATGCAACCCAGCTGGCTGGGGAATAAACGCGATCGTATTCTCTACCGATTGCTCTGTGGGGTGATTGTTTCAATTCTGTGTGGATTAATTTTTACACTTGTTAGTTCAAATTTGGACTTGTCACCGGAAATTCAAGCCTTTGGGATTGCGATCGCTCTAGGGGGTGGAATGCTCTATGGCGCGTATAGCCGAGAAGACCTGTGGGACTGGCTTCAGGCATTACCTATTCTCAGTTTCATGGCGGATTTGCTGGATAATGAAGAAATTGAACCTGTCTGTTTGGGTTGGTCATGGCAACGCTTTAAAACGGGGCTGTTGGCTGGTTTAAGTATGGGTGCTATTTTGGGCAGTGGAATTTTTGTTTACGATTGGATCCTAAGTGATGTCTTGCTTGGGCTGCGATGGGGGGGGGTAGTTTTTGTCAGCTATGGTTGCTTTATTGCCGTTATTTCCGGGTTGCAGGCGGGAGTCCGATCGTGTGCGTCCCCGAATCAAGGCATTTGGGAATCGTTGAAAAATACGCTTGTGGTGATTGTATTGGCGACAATGATTGGTAGTTTGCTTGCTTGGGTGGCGCTGTTGATTCCTTTGGGGATTATGAATGTCCGATTTTCGGTGTGGTTGGGCATTGGCAGCGGATTGATGTCGGGATTATTCTCTGGCGGGTTGCCCTGTATTCAACATACCGTGTTGCGGCTGTTGTTGTGGCGGCAGAATGTGATTCCTTGGAACTATGCAAAATTTCTACAATATGCCCACAATATTGGGTTATTGCAGCAGGTGGGCGGACGCTATCGCTTTGTTCATGAACTTTTGCGCGGACATTTTGATGAACATAATGCCCGATCGTAATTAGTTGATAATGACCATAGATTTACCCGGTGTGAATAGTCTTCACCCATTTCAGTCGCTTTTTCACAAAGGCCATACGGGTCGTCACGCTGCCTACAACAGCAAACCAGTGGATCATGTATACAAATCCCTTCAATGCCTCAACTAGGGGTACTCCCCAACCTTGCCAGACATTTTTATAAGCGGCACCAGATGACAATTTTAGCCGACGGAGACCACGGGCTGTACTTGCGACAAAGAAGACGAAGGTCAAAATTGAAAGTGGCGTCAACATCAAACTATGGTGATACTTGATTGCCCAGAAAAAGTCTGGGACAGCCGCTGTGGGCAGAAAGTATTGCATTATCCAAAACACACCTAAGTCTATTGTCTTAGTGGTTCCCATCTGGTTGCGAACAATGAAGCGCCAGTAATCCAAATAACGTTGGTAGCCGCCTTCTCCCCAGCGATTGCGTTGATGCCATAATGACTTCGCTGTTGTAACTCCTTCTTCGTATACTGGAGGAATCGTTAGGCATTGAATATTCCATTGATTCAAATGCAATCGGAAAGTTAAATCTAAATCATCTGTAATTGTTTCTTCATTCCAGCCCCCACATTCAATCAACGCCGATCGCCGCACAAACTGACCATTCCCACGCAATTCTCCCAACCCCCCGATCGCAATCCGCTGCTGTTGCATAAAGGCATCAAGTAACATTTCTGCATGTTGACCTCTAACCCAAAAATTATTTTTTTCAGGAGAACCGGGACGTTCATATTGTGCGATCGCCTTACGCAACTGAACCGCTCCAATCCGATCGCCTGTCAAAAAAATAGGCAATGTCTTCTGCAAAAAGTCTGGCTGAATTCGCGCATCTGCATCAAATACAACTAAGAATTCACCCTTAGTTTTTGTAAATACTTGATTCAAAGCCCCAGATTTTCCACCCGATGCTCCAGCGGCTCTGCGGAATATATTTAATTGCGGAAATTCACCACACAATTTAGTCAAAATCTCCGCTGTCCGATCGGTGCTCGCATCATCGACAATCCAAAGCTCGTAGCGATCGCTTGGATAATCAAGATTGCACAGATTTCGCACCAGCCCTTCAATGACCGCTTCTTCGTTCTTCGCGGATACTAATAGCGTTACGATCGGCATCAAATTATCTACTAACATTCCCGGCTCTAGTGCAGGGGCTTCAAGCTTGGGATTTGCAACAAATGCTCGAAGTAAATGAATCGCCATTAGGCAAGACAACCCCGACATCAGCCACAGACCATAAGTAAACATATGGACTAGGTACATTGAAGCCCAAGCCCCAGTCAACAAAAAAGCAGATTTAAGCCGTCTCCCTTCAAATCCATCATCTAAAGGCGACGACTCAAAACAATCTTCACTTTCTAAAGCGATCGTAACTCCCAACAAATCAGGCAGATGGATCGCGCCGTATTCAGACCCCTGCGAGGAATCGTTTTCGGGCCAGGAATTCTCCGACATAGGTAACACTATTCAACACCCAGTACTTGTCGATACCCTTGAAGAAACTTGGAATCAGGTAGCACCATACAGTACAGCCTTCGCAGACGGCCAGTTGACCCTGGCTCTGACGAAATTCCTCAACTTCTTCTGACTCTCTGTACAGATCGTACAGATTTCCCGCAATGGGTAATCCTTTCTGTGCAAAGTGATAACAAGGCAACAGCAGCTCATCATTCGGAGAGATTGCAATGACCGCATCTACTGCCTTACAGCGTGGATTTTTGGTGTCATTACCGCCTGCCTCGATGAAGGCCAATGCTGCTTTATTGTATCCGACGACGCTGCCAAACTTGCGGGCAACTTCCTCAATCTTCTGCACCATTTCGGCGTTGGGATTCTTTTTAGAGTTGTAGTTGGAATAGGCGGTAAAGGCCGGATTCATCCAAACTCGGGCACCCAGTTCACGGGCTAGTTGGGCCACTTCATCCAGTCGGTCGAAGTTCTGGGCCGTCACGGTATGATTTAAGACCGGATACTCACCCAGTTCTTTAGCTAGTTTTACCGATTCCACCAACGTGTCAAAAATAGCCACGCCTCTGGATTGGTTGTGAGTTTCTGCATCTCCGCCATCTAGGGAGAAGTTCAAGAAGTCTACTAGTCCCTGCATTTCCCTAGCCCGCTTGGGGTAGAGAATAGTGTTGGTGGTCATGCTGGTGGTAAAGCCAAGGCGCTTAGCTTCTGCATAAATCTGCGGAGCGTCAGCTTTAAGAAGCGGTTCACCGCCTGTAAAGTCGATATATTTCACTCCAAGCCGCTTGAGATCGTGCAGATTCTTTTTGATGGTCTCAAAATCCGCTTCTTTCTTCGGTTCTAACGCCCAAATGTCACAAAAGTGGCAGCGAGCATTGCAACGATAAGTCAAGTAATAATTAGCAACGAGGGGGACTCCCATAATGTTTTGCTGAGGTTCTCCAGAATGGTTTGGCGTAAGTCATCTAGACGATACGGCTAGATCGTCCCTTAACACAAGTAGTTAAGTCAGTTAGTTTTATCCTAGGGGGTGTTTGCCTCGTAAGACGGCGTGGATACAGTCGCTACCTGATGCGGGAAAACCTTGGCGATCGCCCGAATCTTCTGGTTTGCCCCACCCCAGTTCCAGAATAATTTCCAATGTTTTATCTTGGCCTTGATGGCAAAGTTTGGCCCATTGGCTGCGGTAATAAATCCGAGCAACATCATCTAAAGTAGCTCTCTGGAAGACTTTGCCGCCCTGCAACCCGAGAAAAAGATCTAACCCTGCGATCGCCTGTTGCCAGAAGACCGTAATAGGCGATTTCATTTGGGACAGAAGTACCAAGTCGGAATCTAGGCTAGCCAACTGTTCATGAATGGTGGGAAATCGCATCGATCGCCCCCATAATGTGACGTTCTCCCAGACAATGCCTGAGATGTTATTAGCCTTTTGATA
>JANXNM010000647.1 GCA_025354065.1 Synechococcales cyanobacterium 340R_concoct_173_sub
GCCGCCACTGGTAACCAGCGTTTTGCACCGCTTAACTCTTGGCCAGACAATGTGAACCTTGACAAAGCACGCCGTCTACTTTGGCCTATCAAAAGAAAATATGGCAATAAGCTTAGTTGGGCAGATTTAATTGCCTACGCAGGGACGATCGCCTATGAATCCATGGGACTAAAGACCTTCGGTTTCGCCTTTGGTCGGGAAGATATCTGGCATCCCGAAAAAGATATTTACTGGGGACCAGAGAAAGAATGGCTCGCCCCCACCGACAATCCTAATAGCCGTTATTCGGGTATACGGACTCTGGAAAATCCCTTGGCGGCTGTGATGATGGGGTTGATCTACGTCAATCCTGAAGGCGTGGATGGTAATCCTGACCCACTCAAAACCGCCAATGATGTGCGTGTTACTTTTCTGCGTATGGCTATGAATGACGAGGAAACCGTTGCCCTCACGGCTGGTGGTCACACGGTAGGCAAATGTCATGGCAACGGCAGCGAAGAATTGCTCGGAGCAGAACCTGAAGCCGCAGATGTGGAAGATCAAGGCTTGGGTTGGATTAACAAAACCCAGCGTGGCATTGGTCGCAATACTATGAGCAGTGGCATTGAAGGTGCATGGACGACTCATCCCACCCAGTGGGACAATGGCTATTTCCAGATGTTACTTAATTACGATTGGGAACTGAAGAAAAGTCCAGCTGGTGCGTGGCAGTGGGAACCCATCAACATCAAAGAAGAAGATAAACCCGTTGATGTGGAAGATCCGTCGATTCGCCTCAATCCGATCATGACCGATGCTGATATGGCTATGAAGATGGATCCTAAATATCGGAAAATTTCCGAGCGGTTCTACCATGATCCAGAATACTTTAGTGATGTCTTTGCTCGGGCATGGTTCAAACTGACACACCGAGATTTGGGACCAAAGACTCGTTATATCGGTCCAGACGTGCCGCAAGAAAGCCTAATCTGGCAAGACCCGATTCCTGCTGGAAATACCAACTATGATGTTCAAACTGTAAAGGACAAGATTGCAGCTAGTGG
>JANXNM010000657.1 GCA_025354065.1 Synechococcales cyanobacterium 340R_concoct_173_sub
CCAAATTTATATTCAGCTTGTTGGGCGTTTCCATTGCAGTAATACAGCGGCTATATTTTTACCAAATTAGGTAATGCCTTTTCTCGAAATTACCTAACGCGTTTCATTCAGAGAAGTGGTCTTGAAACGTCCAGGATCGGGACTTAAACTTTAGCATCAACTACAGCTTCTAAAAATTGCATTACACTAAAAAGAGTTTCGTTGAGGAGTCCGGTCATGCAAGCCTTTGAGCTGTCTGCGAAAGTTAGACCAGACGGGACGATCGAGCTGCCTCAACTGCCAGTTGTCTCGCTTAATTCAGCGGTCAAAGTGATATTGCTCATAGATGAAAAAGTTCAGACGAGAGACGATCAAGAACTCCCAAGTGCCACCCAGAGCTTCGGGGAAGGTTGGTCAGATATGCTAGCTGGACGCACAATTCCTGTCTCTCAACTGTGGGATGGACTGGATGACGACTGATGACTCTTCGATCGAACCCACAATCCAGATACAAGCGAGTGCAGCCTTTCAGAAAAACCTGCGTATCCCAAATAAACGCTACCGTAGTTTACGGCATGAAGTTACGACTCTGATTGAACAATTGCAATTAGGAGAACTGCCCGGAGATCAAATTTCTAATATTGGCTACGAAGTTTATAAAGTCAAACTGCCGTAGTAGACCAAACCTTTGCAAGTAATCTAGTTGCAAAGGTCATCGACCAATATGGCGATCCAGTTGCTAACAGCACCGTTACGTTCAGCGTTCCTAGAACTAACGCAAGCGGCATAGTCCTGACCAACACCGTTAAAACTGATGCAGATGGAGTTGCAACGATCGGCATCAAAGCAAATACTAAACCAGGAACCTACACTGTAAAAGCAAGTGTAATTGGCATTACAGGTACAGCGGACTTTGCCTTAACCAACAAAGCGGATCAACCCACCCCAATCACCAATGAACCCAAAACCGGACCCAAAACTGATCGCACGCTTAATCTAGAAGCGAAAGAGATCCGAACCCTCCGCCCTACGATCGTCCTGACTAAGCCAATTCTCTGTGTTGTTCGAGAAAGAGGTGCGTCCTTGTCCGACGACTATAGAGGTCTATCTAGTTGCGGTGATTCCAACCAAAAAAAAGCGAGCAAACCCAAGAAAAGCGAGCAAAATCGTAGAGATCGCTAACCATTCCCATAAAAATCTCCCTAAAACTCTAGTCTTCCCTTAACCCAGGGAGCTGGGGGAGATCGCATCCATCCAAATAACCCCATTTCCATAATTCAATGTCTATCTATTCGTCATCTTTCATTACCTCCACCATTCTCGCCAGCCTGATCTTAAGTGCAATCCCTGTCAAAGCCCAAGTCCAACCCACCCAAATTTCCCCCGTCCCCAATCCCAACCTCGATCGCATCCCTCAGCCACAACCCATCCCCCAACCCATCCCCAGCACTCCCCCAGTCCTAACTCCCCCAACCCAACTCCCAACTCCCACCGAAGGATCAGGCGTTGCGATCGAAGTCAAAAAAATTGAAATCACAGGCAGCACGGTTTTCAAATCCGAAGACTTTGCAAAATTAACAAAAGACATTGAAGGCAA
>JANXNM010000680.1 GCA_025354065.1 Synechococcales cyanobacterium 340R_concoct_173_sub
GAAGCAGCCGGACCAGCAGGTGCTAGCTGCAATCCTACGTCATACCCCCACTGACGGTCAGGAGCGTTGTAATATTCAAGGTTTTCGTTACCGTCAAAAGATGGGGTCACCGCGCCAGAATCATCATACTCCCAAGCCATCATCTGGAATGGAGCCGTTGCATAGTTGCTAAAGTTCAACTGCAAGAATGAGCCAACGTAGTCTAAGGTGGTGCCTCCCCAGTTCTCAATAAATCGAGGAAAATTATGCAGGCCACCATAGCTATTTCCAGGTTGAGACGGGGCAATACCACTAACTACAATGGAATTGATGTTGGTAGCATCATTAGTCCGCGTAGTACCATCAGGCTTCAGAGGTAAAGCATTTACAACCCTACGGATCCCACCAGTCTTCTGGATTGCTCCAAACTTCATGTTTTTCACATTGTTGTCAGGCGAAGTCTTATCTGCATAGGCATACGTAGTTCCTATCGCCGAAAGTTTTTGATCGACTTTGCTAGCATCATACGTGGTGGTGGTTGGGAGACCGGAGGGCTGACTGAGTAAAGGAAGGCCAGAACGTGAAATCTTGATGGGAGTAGCATAGTCGCCCGCAGGCATCGTGGTCCCTTCATAGCTGGTAGACGCTAGCGCATTGTAGCTAGTCACATTTGGATTTTCACGCAACCAGTCATAACGGCCCGTCTTACCTGTCACCGTTGAATCGAGCTTAGTATCAGGCCGATCGGAGTTTTTAAAGGACGTATGTCCTGTACCAGACGAACAACCTAAACCATATAGACCCGTTTTTGTGAATGACGGACCATCATGGTAAATGGTGCGTTGAGATGCAGCATCGAGAGATGTCTGGTTCGGGTGACGTTGATATCCTTTGGCAGCATCAGTATTGTCATAGCTAACAAACATATCTGAAATACTGCCATCGCAGAAGTTATCCGAAAGAATGGAAATCGAATCGGCAAGCAACTCTGTAGGTCTCCACCGATCGCCCGTTAGGCTAGCAAATCTGTCATCTTTTTTACCGCTGTCGCCACCACCACCACGGTTATAAAACTTGTTTTCATCAAACGCCTGACCTCGAATCAAGGCGGCAGACCCTCCCGTAAATTCTTCTAGAGGCGCACCGATCGTATCATCTGCCCCAGTCTGATGTCGGTTTAGATCACCTTGAATATAGAGAGGCTGATCTGAGAAGAACGAGAGACCTCTATAGTTATCCGCAGCCTTAAATACCCCAGACTCGTAACCCGCATCCCGCTTCACTTGGCGACCATTTCTCAGACGGAAGCCATGAATACGACGACGTGGATCAGGCAGATAATCAACTGACTTAATTGAGATCCCACTAGTTTGCAGGGGTGGATCCGTTGGTGTTTCAGGTCTGATTGCATTCATCCTTGTTCCCGGAGGACGGGCGATCGCATCTTCACGAACGGAGTCTTCACGGAACGCATAGACAATTCCGCTCATAGGTAGCAATGGCTCCTTACGTGGTCCACCTGTCAGCTTTGCCTTATCACTCCGCATCATCCCAACATCAAGATCTAATGTCCGAGCAAGCATTAGTTGTCGGCCATCAAAGAAGGCCCGATCGAGGAATGGTACAGCAAAAGGTTTGTTAACTAAGGCACTGCCCAAGAGCGTTGGGGCTTCAATAATATTGGTTGGGATGTTTGCATTACCATCTCCTGCACCAGTGACATTA
>JANXNM010000708.1 GCA_025354065.1 Synechococcales cyanobacterium 340R_concoct_173_sub
TTAGCCTAGTAATGGGATTCAGTCGCGGGGCCTTCAGTCCCTCAATCACTCAATCCCGAATCGAAGATGCCCAACAGTCCAACGAACTCAGAAAGCAACTGATTACTATTGCTAACGATCGGTATGACTCAGGCTGTGAAGGAGTCTTTTACCTCAAACCTGGCACCGCAACTTATCAACCCCTAACCGAAGGGAGCGGCGTACTTTCCGGAGAGTTTTGGCGAAAGTGGAACAAAAACAACAAACTCAAACCCAACAAAACCGACTACCTCCCAGCGGGGACAACCGTCTGTGATGGATACGGCAATGTCGGAACCTTAGCCCCTAACAAAGAGAAAGGACATGCCACTGTTTCCGACCTTCTCAACACTCCAGACCGTAACCGAATAAAAGCCATGATGGACCGCTATCCAAACGCAAACCGACCCCAAGTAGGAAGTTAAACATGACTCGCCAAACAAAATGGGCGATCGGTTGCCTCCTCTTCGTCTGGACCATGGGAGCAATCGGTCTCTACTTCCAAATCCCCACTCACATCCAAACCGCCCTACAGAGGAAATCATGACCACAAACAAATATGCCAAATATCAATCAGCCTACGAAGACAACTGGATCATGAAAGTCCTCATCTGGCTCCTATTCATCGGACTCATGACCGGACTAATCACAGTCTCCATGATAAATCTCAAACCCTACACCCTCCTAATGGCAGGCGTTGACAGTGGATGGGTGAAAGAAATTCCTCTATTTGCCAACATCAGCAAAGGAGCCGCCTATATCGGAGCAATCTTAATTTGGGTTCCAGTTCAAATCCTTGAATGCCTCTGGTTAATCATCGCCCTGGACGCTCAAGCCCAAAAGAATGCGATCGCCCTATCCCAGCAACTCACCGCCGAAACGGGCACTCCCACAAATGCCAGAGCAAGAAGAGCCTCAAAGCAACTGAGTAACATTCCCTTCTTCTTCATTCGTTGGGCCAGCCTCCTTGCCCTTGCGGCCTACACCTTCGACTTGGCGATCGGACTTCGAGCCTATCCACTCTGGAAATCTTGGACAGCCTTCACGCTTTGGGCCAAAACCCTAAATTCCACTTGGATAAACACCCAAAACGCAATGGACTTAGCAATCATGCTCTTCTCCTTTGAAGCCGTCCTACTCCTAACCATCGTCGTCGCTCAATGGCTGTTCACTCGAAAAGAAAAACCCATCACCTAACAACGCCTGAATAGACAAAACAAAGGCAGGGCGCACACCCTGCCTTCTCTTTTACCCATCCATTAGGTATCACACCATGCTTACACAGATTTCCAACGGCAACACACCAAAACTCATCTCTAGATACGCATCCCTAGACGGCGAAAAGCTGGACGCAATAGAGGACTTAGCCGATCAGTCCCTCGCCAACACTATCAAATCATCCGCCATCCCCTTGGTTTTTGGTCTTAGCATTGGTGCAGGCGTTGCGGCGTTGAGTGGGGCACCAGTTATGGGCGCGATCGCCGGAAGCTACTTCATCTACACCGCCATATCTAGCGCATTGCAAAAGGGCAAAGAGGCAGAGTACCTCAAAACACAGGGGTTGCTGGCTCACACACTCCCCGAATCCCAGCTTATCCAGTACGCCGAAATCATCGGACCTGATGCCGTAGCCAACGAAATCTCCGACGCATACCGTGACGGCGAAACTATCACCGCAGCCGCCCGCAAATTCCTCCTCGCCATGGGTCGCACCCCGCAACGAAGAACTATTAGTTCATTCATGGATGAGTTGAAAAAGCTGAACCAACTCCCAGACCTCAGCACCGAAACCGCCGAAAGCCCTGAAATTCCGTACTTTAACGAGACCACCGGGGAAGGTTCCTTCCTCCTCGATGTTGTCCTAAAGTCCCCCGGTATCAGTCGTCTAATGATTGGCGGTCAACGCACAGGCAAATCCTACTTCGCCGCCGTCGCCAGCCGGGAACTAGCGAAACTACTAGGCTGGAAAATATTCCACATCAACCTAGCTAGCTATGGTGATGAAGATAGTTATTACTGGCAACACGCCACGCGTAGTGTCACTGGAGACCTCGCCACCATCACCGACGAGACCGAAGCAAAGGAACTCATCGAAATGGCGATCGCTTGCTGCAATGAGTTTTGGGCAGAAGAAAAAGCCCTCCTCATCTGCGACGAAATCACCTATGCCGGGTCTAAGTTTGGCATGTGGGAAAAGCAGGCTAGTGACTTCCTAAACCTCATCGCAGGCCGTATCTCTGCCCTCACCTCCACCGGAATGAAGCGCCATAAAGCAATATGGGCAATCTGCCCGGAACTCGTGGCAGGTGCGCTTAAAGGTCAAGCCAAAGCTATCAAATCCCTACAACTCGCCCTCTTTGCAATCCCTCCAGGTCGCGAATGCCTATGGAAAGACCAAATCATTACCTGGAACAGTGAACTCTACAGCCAAATCGCCGCCAACTTCACCATCACCATGCCAACCGAAGAACAAATCCAACTTTGCCAAAAACACGCCGTCGATCGCATCGTCTTCATTGATAACGA
>JANXNM010000735.1 GCA_025354065.1 Synechococcales cyanobacterium 340R_concoct_173_sub
ATGGAAGCTCAATTAATTACACTTCTTGGGGCATTGATAAATCCTGGAGAAAAATGGCTAATGGAAAGTCTCACAGAGGGATTTAGTATTGCCAAAAGCCTTGAAATGATTAAAAAACTATCGTATGTTCGCATTGAACTGGACGATGAGCTTAATGCTATTGTGGAAACTGCTGATATAATCAGAAAAAATAGAAATGACTATATTCATGGAATTTGGGAAATCAAGCTTGATTCAGCTGATAATGTGATTGCTCAATGTAATCAAAAACCCAAGCCAAAACACAAGAAAAATAAAACCCTGCATGGACACACTGAGCATGTATACACACGTCCTATTAGAAGCACTACAGTCACATTGGATGACCTAGTGCAAACCGCCAAGGAACTAGAAAATATTACGAAAAAAATTGAAGAACTCCTTCAGAGAATTGAGGAGGATCCAGACATCTTTTCTTAAATCTCCTTCGATAACTGGCAGTCTAACCTCCATCTCCTCGATCGCCGAACCCGCGCCCACCTCATAGGCGATCTCGCAACACTCTATCCTGCCATTTCGCACCTCGGCGGAGAAGACTCGGGACGGGGTATGGTGGAGGAGATGATGCGGGTTTGTCGGCAATGGAAGTGAGAAGCGAGAACGAAGAGGGAAGAGGGAAGAGGTTAGAATGGAGGGACTGAGAACAAGGTAATTCCTATGACACTCAAAGAAACTGTACTGCACGAACTCGAAACTGCTGATGACCTGTTGCTTGAAGACCTCCTTCAGGTGATTCGTTGGGGAAGCCTCTCGGGACGAGAATCGCGCACTACTCCAAAATCGATCATGACCTTAGCTGATGCGATCGCCGCATATCGGGAAGAAGCGATCGCCTTCGGAGTAGAGATCGACCCGGACGAAATTTGGGGTAACGTCCGTGATAAAACACCCGCTGACCTGGAACCTCGGTGGTAATTCATGCGCTACCTCCTAGATACCAATATCATTGTAGAACCCAGCAAACCGCAGCCTAATCCTAGCCTGACCGCCAGATTCAATCAGTATTCCGATCAAATTGTCATCTCCGCAGTAAGTTGGCATGAGCTTTGGTACGGAACTAATCTGCTGCCCACCTCTCGCAAACGCCAACTTCTAGAAAGTTATCTCAATCGTCTCCTGACCTCCCAGCTTCCAATTTTGCCCTATACCCAGGAAGCCGCGCAATGGTTCGCAACAGAACGATCGAGGCTGGCGAAACTCGGAAGAACTCCTGCCTACGCTGATGGACAAATTGCAGCGATCGCAGCCGTGAACGATCTCATTCTCGTCACTCGAAATACTTCAGATTTCATTCACTTTGACGGTCTGAGACTAGAAAATTGGTTTGACTAAACCGTTTAATCAAAATTGATCTGATTTGCGATCGTTCCCTCTCGTCTCACTCCCGATCGCCGACTGGAAAACCTACCTCCACCTCCTCGATCGCCGAAAACGTGCAGACCTTATGAGCAATCTAGCAACGCTCTATCCCGCCATTTTGCACCTCGGTGGAGAAGACGCGGGATGGTGGAAGAGATGGGGAGGGTACGTAAACAGTGGAAGTGAGAATTAAGACGGAAGAGAAAAGAAGTTAAAATAGAAAGGTTCTGATATTAACTCATGGACGATCGTAATGCATATTACCCTGAGACCTGAACAAAAGGCATTTCTTCAAACGCAGCTCGAATCCGGTGCCTACGTGGATCCTGACGATTTGATTAACGAAGCGATCGCCTTTTTCGCTGCCAAACACCAAAAACTACGTGAACTCAAACAAATGATCGCGATCGGGACAGAGCAAATTCAGCGCGGAGAAGTCATAGACGGAGAAGAAGTCTTCGATCGTCTGCAAGCTAAGTATGGATTTTCCTCTGAATCGTGAATACCTATTCATTCTCCGCAGAAGCCACTCAGGACTTGGATGATATCTGCAAATACATCGCTCAAAACAGCGATCGGGCAGCTAGCAAAACGTTTGATACAATCCGAAAAAAAGCAAAGATCCTTGCGCAGTTTCCCAACATGGGTAAGGCTTACTACTAACTCGCCCCTAACTTACGAGGTGCGCCTGTGGAGGATTACTTGATTTTCTATTAGCTGAGGTTTGCAGTGAGTGTGGCGAACGCTATTTCCACGCCACCATCCTTGACGCAATCGATCGTCTCCTCGAAGTCGAACATCCCATCAAAAAAACAATTTCCGTCGAGATTGTAGAATTTTCGTCGATCGCCCGAGCCAGTTGATTTAACGTTGAGGTAGTGGCCATACTCCAAAACAAACTATTATAAAACTTCTGCAAGAACGATCGTGCCTGTGAGTGGTGCAGGAAGATCTATTGTTTGATGAATTCGATACACTTGTTTGAAACCATATTCAAATTCATCCCTAGAATTTTGAAATGGGCTTTGATACATTTCCAATTGGTGATCTAAAACATTAAGGATCCTCGACATCTAATCATCACTCCAATCCCCTGGCAATGCATCCTCACGAGTTTCAACATCAGACTTCGCACTAATCAGCGCGATCGCAATGGCATCCACCACCCGCGACACCGGAATGATTTCTAAAAGCTTACTTGTGTAAACACAGCCCTTCGGCACGATCGCCCGTTTGAATCCTAATTTTTCCGCTTCTTTTAGACGCAATTCCATTTGAGATACCGATCGCACTTGGCCGCCCAAACCCACTTCCCCAATTAATACCGTTTGCGGGTCCACCGTCCGATCGCGAAAACTAGCCGCCACCGCGATCGCAATTCCTAAATCTGCCGCAGGTTCTCCCACACTCAGCCCGCCGGATGAGGCAACATAAGTATCCAGTTTAGATAAGGGAATACCAACTCGTTTTTCCAGAACTGCGAGAATTTGAAGCAATCGATTGTATTCAATTCCTGTGGTCGATCGGCGCGGAGATGAATAACTCGTTGGACTAACCAAGGCTTGAAGTTCAACCACAATAGGGCGAGTTCCCTCACAAGCAACAATAGTGGCGGTTCCAGAAGAGGGTTCTTCGCGATTGCCGAGAAACAATGCGGATGGATTTAGAATCTCTTCTAATCCTTGATCCACCATTTCAAATACACCG
>JANXNM010000773.1 GCA_025354065.1 Synechococcales cyanobacterium 340R_concoct_173_sub
GTTTGAAGGTATTGGTTGGTTTTATGTGACATTCTTCAATAAAACAGAACAAGCTATCAAATAAAATAAACTGTAATCTATTTGTGTGAGTTTACTCCAACGATCGCAACGATAGGTTACGAATTGGGATAAGGCCGATCGAAACTACTAGACTAATAACAAATGCAAATCCGTAGGAGGATTTATGGATTATCCTCATAGAATGCTTAAACATGACGAAACCGTTAGCCATATTTTGATTCTGTCGTTAGTGATCTTTACTGCATTTACGACTATCTTATTGGCAGGTTTCTTTTAGAATAGGTATCGTTTTTTGTACAAAATTAATTTAATAGTATTGATTTAATTGTTATGTTGATCAAGACTCCTTTTAAACTCCTGATGGAAAATCGTCAGGAGTTTTTGTATGGATATTGATGACAGACTGCAATAGATCGCAGTGATGGGCAATACTACATCAGGATATTTGCTAAGTGCTACTATTGGATTGCCAAGTCGTAGAGGGTTTATTTGTGGTCATAACTCTTGCTCCAAAACTAAATGCTATCCCCATCGGCGAACAGCGGGTAATTCTTCAAGGTATCACTTGGCAGGGCTATCAGGATATTGTGCGAGTTTTACCGGATCATCGATCGTCTCGGTTGACTTTTGATAATGGACTATTGGAGATTACGGTGCCGTCACAATTGCACGAACAGATGAGTGAGTTAATTGGGTTGTTTATCCGAGTTCTGGTGCTGGAACTTGGATTGAAACTCAAGTCCTTGCGCTCAACCACGCTCAATCGTGAGGATCTAAATCGAGGTGTAGAACCAGACAATGCTTACTATATTCAGAATTATTCTAAAGTGATTGGAAAAATTATAGATCTTTCCCAAGATCCACCTCCAGACTTAATTGTAGAAGTAGATATTACAAATAGTGATATAGATAAAGACCGTCTTTATGCCAGTATTGGTGTTCCGGAATTCTGGAGATTTGATGGAGATATATGGCAAATTCTTGTGTTGCGAGAGTCTGGCTATGTAGAAGTTCTCCACAGTCCAACCTTTAATTGGATTGAGAAAGACGATTTATATCGATTCATTGAACAAGCTCGAATCGATGAAATTCAGGCTGAAATTGATTTTCGGTCTTGGGTTCGTACAAGACAATCTAATATTCTTTAACTTGCTGCCCGATCGTTCAACACTTTACCGATCGCAATCAAATCCGATCGATCGCCAGACTTTTTACGTTCACTATAACGATCGGTTAGATAATCAGATTGATCGCGTAACAACATTGTGAATTTGTATAGCTCTTCCATTACATCAATCACCCGATCGCGATAGACCGAATCTCGCATTGTGCCATCTTCATTGAACTCCTCATAGGCTTTTGCCACCGATGATTGATTGGGAATCGTAAACATTCGCATCCAACGGCCTAAAATTCGTAATGTATTTACCGCATTGAATGATTGAGATCCACCAGAGACCTGCATCACGGCTAATGTGCGGCCTTGGGTTGGGCGCACGGAACCGATTTCTAGGGGAATCCAATCAATTTGGGTTTTTATAATGCCGCTGATTTGCCCATGCATTTCCGGACTCGACCACACTTGTCCTTCCGACCATTCACTCAAGGCTCTCAATTCTTGCACCTTTGGATGAGTATCCGGAACACTCCCATGCAACGGCAAATCACGCGGATTAAAGAACTTCACTTCAGCGCCAAAACTGGTGATAATTCGAGCTGCTTCCTCAGCCAAAAGTCTACTGTAGGACCGATCGCGCAGAGAACCATAGAGAAATAGAATACGAGGAGGATGCATGGGAATTTAGAATGATGAATTTAGAATGATGAATTTAGATTAGTGAATTTAGATTAGTGATTGAATTAGAGTTTGAACCCGTGACTTTATTTCATCGCGAACTCTTGGGAAAATTTCAGGCTGTTCTGCTGGATCATCAAGTTGCCAATCTTCAAAAACTTCACGTAACACCCACTCACTGGGTAAGTTTACACCACATCCACAGAGCGAAATCACGACATCAAAATTTTCAGCTTTGAATTCACTGAGTGCATTTGATGTTTGATTACTAATATCAATTCCGGAATCATGCATAGTGACGATCGCCTCTGGCCACACTGAACTTTTCTCTAGTCCTGAACTTGTCACTTCAATCTTTCCAGCGCCTAACGTTTTTGCAAACCCTTCTGCCATCTGCGATCGGGCTGAATTCTTTTTACAAACAAACATCACACGTTTCATAGTCTTTTTCCTGAAAAGTTCTAGTTTTTAAAATCAGCAAAATCATTTGTCAGCGATCGGTAAACCCAAACCGCCAACTGTGCCCCAACGATCGGAGCCACCCAATAAATCCAGTGATGTTGCCAAATCCCACTCATAAACGCTGGACCAAACGAGCGGGCTGGATTCATGCTTGCGCCCGTAATTGGACCCATACAAGCGGCTTCTAAACCAACAGTTAATCCGATCGCTAATCCACCAAACTCACGCCTCGATCGCGGGTCAACCGCCGCACCCAAAATCACAAACATTAATATAAAGGTCAACACTGTTTCTAAAATCAGCGATTGCATCCAATTATTGTTTAATGGCAATGTTGCCCCAAGATTTGCAACCGGACCCAAGGATAGAAAAAGCAGGCCAGACGCTGCGATCGCACCCATCACCTGAGACACGACATAGGGCAAAACGTGACGACGACGAAACAATCCACCCCGCCAAAACGCTAAGGTCACCGCAGGATTCAAATGCGCGCCGCTGATATGGCCGATCGTATAGATCAATGCCGTCACCACTGCCCCAAACACAAAACTAATCCCTAAATGTGTCACCGCACCCTGAGTGATTTGGTTCACCATCATCGCACCTGTTCCTGCAAAAATTAATACAAAAGTACCAATAAATTCAGCAACATATTCACGGGATATAAAGCTATCTTTTCGTAGTAAAAATACAGCGAGTAGGGGATTTGATTTAATATTAATAAGCAAGGTCTCCTGTAATATTGCTGTATTGATGGCTGTCAATATTTACTGTGATCAATATGTTATGGTGACTCAGTGGATGTCAATACCCTTAATTATGAATCTTCCTAAACCCAGTCCTTACTGCTGTCCGCCCTTACTCTCAGGTCGTCTTGGGCCTGAGGAATTGAATGATGTTGCCCGTATTTTCCGGGTATTGGGCGAGCCAGCGCGGTTGCAATTGCTCAACTTGATTGCGTCTCAACCGAGTCAAGAGGTGCGTGCTTGTGAGTTGGTGGAGACCTTGGGATTGTCGCAGCCGACGGTCAGCCATCATTTGAAAGTGATGTATGAAGTGGGATTATTGACTAAAGAACGACGAGGCAGTTGGATTTACTATCAATTAGTGGCAGAGCGTTTGGCAGAGTTACGATCGGTTTTGTCCTAAAGCAATCCCTACACTATGAGCTAGCAGAATAGGAATTAATTCAATTAGAAATCTACGCCACGTTTAAGATCAATACCACGGGCGGCATAATGTTTATGGCAAATCATTTCTGAATGGACATTGGCTAAATCGAAGTAAGCGGGCTGATTTTTACAGCGACCCGTGATA
>JANXNM010000796.1 GCA_025354065.1 Synechococcales cyanobacterium 340R_concoct_173_sub
TCAATCAATTCGGTCGCCAAATCGGCCATGGTTTTGCCTTGAGAAAGGGCGACCTCTTGAAGTTGCAAATAAATCGCATCTCTCAATGTGACCCGTTTGCGCTGGTCGGGAGTCGATCGGCCAGTCGGTGGTTTCCCATAGGATTCCGCAAACGCCCGGATCGCTTCAAAACCCAAACGATGGCAGAAATCGCCAAAACTCTCGTCCTTACGACGACGTTTTTTGAAGAAGGCAAACACAGGCTCAAGGGTCGTTTCCAGATCATCAGCGTTGAGGCTTTCGATGTATACCTCAGCTAGCCGCGTTTGATTGGGGGATGCACCGAGCCACAGTTGATACTGGTTGGCCCCGTTGCCCACAAAGCCAACTTCTGCCAAATAGGGGCGGGCACAGCCATTCGGACAACCCGTCATCCGAGTGATGAAGGACTCATCGGGCAAGCCAACTTTAATTAGAACAGTTCGCATCCGTTCCAAAATACTAGGCAATACCCGCTCGGCTTCGGCGGTTGCCAGACCACAAAGGGGAAGCGCAGGGCAGGCCATGGCATAGCGTTCTAGGCTATCAATTTCGGTTTCACTTTTGATGCCGTGATCCGCGAGAATTTGGGCGATCGCAGGCTTGTCTTCGGGCCGAATGTCGTACAAAATCGCATTTTGACTTGGGGTCAGGATCATCGGGAGGCGATAGGTTTCGACAATCTTTTTCAGAGCTGATTTAAGTCTGAACTCGCCTTCATCCTTGACTCGGCCATTTTCGATCGAAATCCCAACAAAATGATTGCCGTCGCCTTGTTCGTGCCAACCCAAAAAGTCAAGATAAACCCACTTCGTTACCTTTTTCATCGGTTTGAAGGGTTTACCAAAATACTGCTCCGCCTCAGTGCGGAATTTATCTACGCCCCACTCGTTGATCAAATATTTCAAGCGGGACTGACGACGATCGTTACGGTTGCCATAGTCGCGCTGGGTGCAGACAATTGCTTTCACGGCGTCATAAACATCCTTACCTTCGACATAGCCGATCGAATCCGCAAGCCGAGCAAAGGTTTCTTCTTTACGATGGGTCCGGCCTAATCCGCCGCCTGCATAGATGTTAAAGCCCTTGAGGCTGCCATCTGGATTACTAATCACCACCAGAGACAAATCCTGAGAGAACAAGTCCACGGAGTTGTCACCGGGAACTGTTACCGCTGCTTTGAACTTCCGAGGCAGATAGAGCGACCCATAAATCGGCTCTTCCGAGTCATGAATGATGGTGCCGTTGCCATTACGACTGCGGGCCGCGATGACATCGGGATGCTCTTCAGCGGAAATGGCTTTCTCACCGTCTAGCCAAATCTCGTAGTAGGCTCCGGTTTGAGGCGTTAATAAATCGGCAATCCGGTTCGCATATTCGATCGCCAAGATATATTCGGGGCGGTTTTTAAATGGAGCGGGGGGAGCCATAACGTTGCGATTCAGGTCTCCGCAAGCGCCCAAGGTCG
>JANXNM010000818.1 GCA_025354065.1 Synechococcales cyanobacterium 340R_concoct_173_sub
CTGGGAAACGGAATTCAAACATAAATCTCGACCTTGGTTTATGGAATCGTCAATCTAAACTAGGCGTTGTCTTTGACTCCTCGACAGGCTTCCGGCTGCCGAATGGTGCTGTCCGTTCTCCTGATGCTGCTTGGGTGAGTAAACATCGTTTAGAAGCACTTAACCCTGATGCCGCTGATTTTTTAGCGTTAGCTCCAGATTTTGTGGTTGAGTTACGATCGGCTAACGATCGACTAAAACCGTTGCAAGACAAGATGAAGGAATATCAAAACAATGGTGTTCGCTTAGGTTGGCTGCTTAATCCTAAAGAACGTGAAGTGATTATCTATCGGACCGAAAATGAAATTGAAGTATTAAAGTCGCCAACTAGTTTGTCGGGAGAAGAAGTTTTACTGGGATTCGTACTGAATCTAAATAGCATCTTGTATTAATCAACCGATCCCACTTCCGCGATCGTACGGGTGGGTTGTGGGGTATCATATCGAATGGTATGCATGGGTTTTGTTGAATGACAAGGGTTTCGTATGGCAAGGCAACGTTGGCTTCTCAGTTTAATTATTTCGCTCACCGCCGCCGCTTTATTTTTATTGCTTAATCCCATCTTGAAATCGGGCACCAGTCCATTTCGGTTGGGATTAGACCTTCAGGGCGGCTCTCAGATTACGCTTCAGGTAAAACCGTCGGATACCATCAAGGATATTTCTTCCCCTGAAGGGCAGAAAGCGGTTGGGGATGTGGAGCGGGTGATCGCCGATCGGGTCAACCGTTTGGGCGTTTCTGAACCCCTGGTGCAGCGCGTTGGGAACGATAAAATTCTGGTCCAGTTGGCGGGAATTAAAGATCCCTACGAAGCCGAAAGCCTGCTGGGCCGTGCTGCGCAACTTGAATTTCGAGAACAAAAAGCTGGGACTGAGGACAAGTTCCAAGCACTCTTTAATCAATATCGGCCCTTGATTAATCAAGAAACGGCATTAAGAAAACAGATTAAAGAACTCAAAAAATCTGAAGATCGCGCAACACTAGCCGCCTTGTCTCTTGAGCTTAAAAAGGTGAGTCAACAAAGCTTCACCGAGTTGTTTAACAAAACAGGCATCGACGGACGCAATCTCAAAGAAGCCTTTGCTCAACCCTTGGGAACTGCCGGGGACGATTGGCAAGTGGACATTCGGTTTGATGCCGACGGGGGTTTGAAATTTGCAGACATGACCAAACGTCTGGCAGGCACCGGACGCAGCATTGGTGTGTTTCTAGATGACACCTTAATTAGTGCGCCTAATGTTGGTATTGAATTCGCCCAAAACGGAATTACAGGCGGCGGCGCATCCATTAGTCGATTTACCTTAGATACTGCAAATGAATTGGCGATTCAATTCAAAAGCGGATCACTTCCGGTTCCGATCGAAATTGCCGAGAACCGCGTTGTTGGTGCCAGTCTTGGTCAAGACAGTGTTCAACGTAGCGTCTACGCCGGACTGGGTGGAATCTTCCTAGTTCTCGTATTTATGGTGTTGTATTACCGCCTTCCGGGTGCGATCGCATCTGTTGCCTTAGTCATTTACGCATTGTTGAACTTGGCCGCCTTTGTATTGTTGCCAGGATTTGTTTTAACCTTGCCCGGAATTGCTGGATTCATTCTCAGTGTGGGAATGGCAGTGGATGCAAACGTATTGATTTTTGAACGAACCCGTGAAGAAATTCGCGACGGGAAAACATTGTATCAATCGGTAAAAGGTGGATTTACAAATGCATTCTCCAGCATTCTAGACAGCAACGTTACCACTATCATTGCCTGTGCTGCATTGTATTGGTTAGGCACCGGACTCGTGCGAGGATTTGCCGTAACCCTGACGATGGGAGTCTTAATTAGTATGTTTACGGCTCTCACCTGTAGTCGCACATTGTTGTTTTACGTTTTGAGCATTCCGGCACTGCGCAAACCTGAATTCTTTTGTCCAAATCCGCCCGCCATTACTACTAACCAATCGTCGGAGATTGTTTAAATGAGATTACAAGTCATTCAACAACGAAAGTTGTGGTGGGGTATTTCCATAGCAATTCTTGTCGCGGGAATTGTTTCAATGCTAATCTCTTGGAAAACGATTGGTGCACCTTTGCGTCCAAGTTTAGATTTTGTTGGGGGAACTCGACTAGAATTACCGATCGCTTGCCCTGACCCGAAAAACTGTAAAGCCGACGTGCTTAACCTGGAAGTGATTCGCAAAGTTCTAGACGAACAGGGGTTAGGGGGCAGCAGCGTTCAAATCGTCGAAGCCCAAGGCAACCAACCGCCCGCTGTCTCTATTCGCAGTAGCAGCCTAGACGCTGGACAACGGGAAAAACTCCAGAAAACACTCACGGAGAAAATCGGAGCCTTTGATATGGCCCGATCAAGTAGTGAAACTGTGGGACCGACTATGGGAAAACAGCTCTTCACCTCGGGACTCTTGGCCCTACTGGTTTCCTTTGCGGGAATTGCGCTTTACCTATCCTTTAGGTTTCAGTGGGACTACGCCGTATTTGCGATCGTCGCCTTGGTCCATGACGTATTCATTACCGTCGGCATCTTCTCAATTTTGGGATTGGTCTTCGGCATTGAAGTCGATAGTTTATTCATTGTGGCGCTGTTGACGATCGTGGGCTTCTCCGTGAACGACACGGTTGTTATTTACGATCGGGTGCGCGAAGTTCTGGCCGCAAACCCGGCACGCAGCATTAATGATGTTGTGGATGATGCCGTTAACCAGACGCTGGGACGATCCATCAACACCACCATGACTACACTGCTGACCCTGACGTCTATTTTTATTTTTGGAGGAGAAACTCTGAAATTCTTTGCCCTGGCCTTAATCATTGGCTTTGCAATGGGTGCATACTCCAGTATCTTTATCGCGAGTACACTTTTAGCCTGGTGGCGTAATCGATCTGGTTCCCTCGTCGTTCCTGTTGTTGTAGGAGAATAAAGTTACATGCCCCGTTTTCCCTTCCAATTCCCAACCCGTCGTAAATCCTTTAATCCTTACTCATCAAAGGGCCGATCGCGTAAGAAGAACATTCCGCTCCCCTTCCTTATCGTGTCAGCGCCTTTAGTTATTTTTATTGGGGCAGAGGGTTTGTTGCGGTTGATTGTGGGTTCATCTGGGAAAGCGGGAGAACTGGCGGGCTATTTTGCCGAACCTGCATCCGTAAGCGACTATCGTCTTCAGGTAAATACGAGTGGGGGCAACCCTGTCAGCGGTATTGCTTGGGGTGAACTCAAGGTTCGGCCTAGTGCGCTCACGGGCTACGAACTTATGCCGAATCAGAAGACCAGTACGGTTGAGATCAATGCTCAAGGATTTCGAGCAAATCAAAGCATTCTCCCAGCTAAACCTGCCAATGAAGTCCGCGTTCTACTAGTTGGCGGTTCGACGGCCTTTGGCACCCTCACACCTGATAACGGAGCCACAATAGGATCTCTACTCGAAACCCAGCTAAACCAACAAGTCAAAGATCAACGGGCCAACGCCAAAAATTTCCGTCCCGACGTTCTTCCTTACTTCGCCGACGAAATGGAAAAAGCCATGAAACTTCCCTCAAAAATACGCGAAGGGCAATATAGGGTGATCAATGCAGCGGTACCCGGTTATCTGACTAGCAATGTTCAAAGCCAACTTTTTAATCAGCTTTTAGACTATCAACCGGACGTGCTGGTTCTGATTGATGGATACAGTGATTTGTTAGCTCCAAGCGATCGTCCGGCGGCCACTTTATCCTCTATTGATAATTTGCTAAGCGATGCCAATGGCCATTTTCTCAGGAGTCTCGGCAATAATTTTAACGGCGTGCTGAATCAGCTTTACTTGCTTAAAGCTTGGAACGCTTGGATCATCAAACCGAATCCGAAGAGTGAACTATTGGCGGATGTCTCTAATGACAAGGGAATCTTAACCGATCGTCTCAGTACGGATCCGGCTGAAATTCAAAAACGGATCGATCGGCGGACTCGCGCTTTAGTTGGCATCGCAAAACTCACGTCCCTTCGCAAAATCCCCTTCGTCGTCGGCATCCAACCTGAAGTCAGTCAACTCAAATCACCCTCTAGCGAGGATACCAAAATCCTAAGCGCTCTCGACACCCGCTATCCCAAGCTCATTCAAGACCAATATGCAAAACTTATTCAGTCTCAAAAGACCGTCAATAGCATTACATCGTTGTCATTTCAAGATGCGATCGAGAAAGCTTCAAACATTAAGGGCATTAAGGGCGATAGTCGTCTCTTTTATGATGCTATTCACCCTAGAAGTTCCCTAATCCAAACGATCGCCACAACCATTCAAACCACGATCGGACCCCAGCTCCAAGTTCAGCCCAAACCCTTTAGTGGTGGAACTAGCGGCGGAACCAGTGGCGGAACTCCATAATTTGGTTGTGTATTGTAAGGCTAGATCGGCAAATTGGTGTGGATGCTAAATCGCGGTAAGATAACTGAGAAGAACCTATGATAATTTTGCTCGCGACTTACCTATGAAGCGTATTCTGTCTCGCCTGATGGCGATCATTTTGGTAATCTTGATTGGCGTGACGGGTGCATCTAGCGCCGCGATGGCCGATAGTCTTTCCGGGGACTATCCTGTCGATGCCTTGGCTTTAGTGGAACTGCTCCGGCAAACCGTGGACGTGGCTCCTGATGCGACCGATCGAATAGCCCTTCAGAATGAGTCCAAGAAGAAAATTAATGAATTTGCCTCACGCTACCGTCGGGGCAGCGTCATGAAGCTTAACTCATACACCACCATGCGCACCGCCATCAATTCCTTGGCTGGCCACTACACTAACTATCCGAATCGTCCCGTTCCTGAAAAGATGAAAAAGCGGTTGATGGCTGAATTTCGTCAGGTTGAAACAGCACTAAAGCGTGGTGCCTAAGCTAGATCTGGTAATAAAAAATTGCTGATTAGAAAATTAGCAACTTTTTGTAAGAGCGGCAGCATCTTTGGGATTTTGCCGCTCTAATTTTTAAGAATATTTGCGATAATTTATATCAGTACAACCAATCCCTTAAACCTGCAAACAAGCGCACAACTGAGCAAAACTATGGATCTCGTTAAACTCCAGGGTTTACTGGACAATGCATCCTTCGCGGTGCTGTTTACCACCATGATGGTTTATTGGGTCGGTGCGGCGTTTCCAGCCATTCCTGCACTTTCGACCCTCGGCACCACTGGCATGGCGATCGCGAACCTTACAACGGCTGCATTGCTTGCTTCTCGCTGGATTGAAGCGGGCTATTTTCCCTTAAGCAATCTCTACGAATCCTTATTTTTCTTAGTCTGGGGCATTACCACCATGCACCTTGTCGCCGAACAAATGAGCCAAAGTCGCTTGGTCGGAACAGTTACAGCACCTGTCGCCACTTGTATTACAGCTTTCGCCGCGATCGTCCTCACCGACGATATGCAAATGTCTGCCCCTTTGGTTCCGGCGCTCAAGTCAAATTGGTTAATGATGCACGTTAGCGTCATGATGTTTAGCTACTCGACCTTGATGGTGGGTTGTGTATTGGCGATCGCATTCTTGATCGTAACCCGAGGCCAAGCCGTCGAACTCAAGGGCAGTTCCATTGGTGCAGGTGCCTATCGGTTGAAAAAGTCGGGACAACCTGTAATGGAGTTCAATGCATCTCAGCCACAACTAGCCACATCCGGTGGTGTTGCTGTTTTGGAACAGACCTCAACCGCTACGATCGCCCTATCTCCACAACGTCTTAGCCTTGCTGATACTTTGGATAATATTAGTTATCGAATTATTGGATTGGGCTTTCCGTTGTTGACGATCGGGATTATTTCCGGTGGTGTTTGGGCCAATGAAGCTTGGGGTTCCTACTGGAGCTGGGATCCAAAGGAAACTTGGGCCTTGATCACTTGGCTCGTATTTGCGGCCTATCTTCATTCCCGCATCACCAAAGGCTGGCAGGGCCGTCGTCCAGCGATTTTGGCCTCTATTGGATTTGTGATGGTATGGATTTGCTATCTAGGCGTAAATCTTCTGGGTAAAGGACTTCACAGCTACGGTTGGTTCTTGTAAGTTTTTATCGATTGAGATTGATCCCTATTTTTAACGGCCCACCTATGACTCACGATCGTCGCTTTACTCCCCTGAATGATGATGAGGTGCTTTATGTTCCTTCTGGCGGAATTTTGATGTCGAATCCGACCTTTAAAGTAGGGGAATTTTTGGATTCGCTGGCGCAACTCGTCAGCGATCGTGAGGCGGAATGGTCTGAAGATCACGAAGGCTGGTTTGCCGATGGGGTGGACTGTCAGGTGATGCGATTGACAGGAGCAGGTTGGCAACACGGCAATGTGCGAATCCGGTTAGAGTTCAGGCCATCAAAAGAGCCAGAAAGTTTACCCGAACGATCGACCAGCCGTGATCGGGTTCGCCTCCGAGCCAAGACCGTTAGTTCAGATACGGATGAGTACATCGACTTATAGAATCTATTGGATGTCTTTTATGTCAAATCAACCTGCATCAGAAATTGAATTGTTACGCGCCGCTTATGCTGCTTTCAA
>JANXNM010000844.1 GCA_025354065.1 Synechococcales cyanobacterium 340R_concoct_173_sub
CTATCTAGGCTGGCTGATTGTCTAAATAGTTTTAGAGAGCGTTTAAAAAATCTAGAATCGTGATGATTTAGCAAATATAGGGTCGTTCTTTAACTGAATAAACGTATTGAAGTTTCCGATCGCTTGCTTATCTAAGGATGCACCCCAGCCCATAGTTCGTCTCAATTAATTGCTCCTAAGGACTAACCAATATCGAAATCTATTAGTTCTAAATCTATTAGTTCTAAATCTATTAGTCTAAATCTATTAGATTGGTGAGTATGGCATTCAAAGATTCCGACTGTAGACGATTTTAGTCCTTACGATCGAGTCCAAAGCGCAAATTCAGTTAAATCAAACCGTAATCATTACTTAAGGATTAAAGTGCCTGGGGAAACTATCACTTTGCTGAAATGCTCCATAGTTTGGATTATGTGAATTACTCTAGCTCTATTTTCAGCTAGGTCAATCTTTTATTAGATTCTTATTAGATAATAAAATTTATTTAAAAATTGCATTGATCTAATTCTTAAAATGCAATACGTTATTTTTTTGGTTCATTTTGGTATATACATCGTTCTGGCTTGAGGCTAAGTTGTCTAGAGGGGTGAGGTTATCGCATCTAGAACCTGCTAAAACTAATCAAGGCCACTGTGATTCGGCCTTCTAATTTTATAAATCGCTACACATTTCTCTTTTAGTCTCTTTTAAATTGGGTCGCTCTAGACTGTCTTGTTTCTGCTGAAGGTAATCCTTTTAGGGTCAATTTGGCTGTGGGCATCGCGGACTATCAGCAAGGCGACAATTTACAGCATATTTACGATCGAGCCAAACAATCATTAGTCGAATCTATAAAAAACAACGGAATTCTGTAATGGCGTTTAGCTCCTAGGAGGCACGATGAAAATTAATAATGCTTCGATGGAATCCAAACGATATAAAACCGATAAATCCACTCTGATCGAAGACTTCCCGATCGTTCCTAGACCATTACCTAAACTCTACCGATCGCGATCTTTATTATTTACTAGTATTTTCCTAAGTATCGCTGGATTTTGTATTTACCAGATTAGCTCGGTTGATTCACAATCGAATTTTGCAATAGGTGTAATGACGATTTTAATTATGGGGTTGACTGCCCTACTCGCTAATGTAATACGCCGTCTTCAGAAGAGCCATCATGATCTTTATCAAATGACGCAGCGATGC
>JANXNM010000847.1 GCA_025354065.1 Synechococcales cyanobacterium 340R_concoct_173_sub
CCCGCCTAATGGTGGAATAATCGATCGAAACAGATTCAAGTATGGATCAGTCAACTGAGCCACAGCTTCAAACGGTTGATCAGACCAATTGATACTTGGGAACCAAGTCAATAAAACACGAATCAACAATATTGTGCTGTAGATGCCCAAAAAGGAGGAAATAATAGTTGCAGGATTCAAACTTGATGTCATTGCACGCTCCCCATATGAAACTGATTAGTTCCAAGCTATATATTTTCTATTTTAACGAGTTTCCCACACTTCGGACAAATCTGGACCTAGCCGATGATTAAGGATTACCCGCCCTAGGTGCATCAGGCCTAAGATTCATCTGCCATCAGTTCCAATCCTGTTGTGTCGTTCCCCGTACTCAATGGGAGTCCTTCTTTAGATGCCCCACTACCACTCACTCGTTTCAGTTGATCCCGCACATCATCTATTGCATCATTCAATTGGGCAATCTTATCTTCTAGACTCCGACGAGCGGTGTCAGAATTAGCCAACTCTCGCTCCTCTTGGTTCACCGGAGCCGATCGCAGTGGCCGCTTCGCAGGTTTCACCTCCGGCAACCGATCGCTCTTTTCCACCATCACCTCATCATTCGGCAACCGTTTCACCAAAATCGATCCCAACACTCCACCCACAACGCCCCCAACTACGGCACCGAGGAGAAATCCAGTAGAAAAATTATCTTGCTGACTCATAATTCATCCACCTGATAAGTATTGTTCCTGGGAAATATAGCCTGCTCAAAGTCTTAAGTGCCAAAAGTCTAAGTGCCAAAAGTCCGATCGCCCGCATCGCCCAACCCTGGAACAATGTAACCCTGTTCATTCAGTGTCTCATCGATCGCTGCCGTAAAAATCGTCAAGCTCGGATAGGTCACACTTAACTTTTGCAACGCCGCATGGGCCGCGACCACCGACACAACCCGTACATTGGCTGGATCAATACCGCGAGTCGTCAGTTCATCCATGGCGATCGTCATCGTTCCGCCCGTCGCCAACATCGGTTCCGTAATTACAACACGGGTTCGCGGGTCAAAGCGTTCTGGAAACTTATTCAAATAACACTTTGGCTGAAGCGTAGTCTCATCGCGAACAATGCCTAAATGATAAATCGACGACAACGGTAATAACGACTGCGCCCCATCCAAAAGACTCAAACCTGCCCGTAAAATAGGGACAACAACAACCGGAATTTCGGTATTAATAAATGTTGCAGGACAAGGTGCCAGAGGAGTTTGAACCGTCGTGTCTGTCGTCGGCAACCAATCGCGAACCGCTTCATAAGTTAACCAACGGCCTAACTCGGTCATCGCACTTCTAAACAAAGCCGACGGCGTTCCAGCATCACGAGCAACCCCTAGCCAATGCTTAATCAGGGGGTGGGGTGGAACGTAGACGCGGAGTTGAAGAGTCATAACCTTTCAAATAAAATATTTTTTGACAGCGCAGTCTAGCATGAAGCGTAAACCAACATCATCATACTGTGTGGCGATGCTGTGTAGCGTCTAAATTTCTAACGCAACCTTTCAGGTCAGGGCGATCGTCAGGGATTTGGTCGGGAACATAATTAAACCGAACTAAACTCAATCAAACTAAACAATAAAATATAATTCTGTTTAATCTATTAAAAGTATTCACTAATACAGCCTTTCATCCTATTGTGGAATATCTATAACTGAGTGCTTACGGCAGTTATAGTCCGGCAGACATACGATCGCGATACTTCTATTGTTTCTTCATTAAAAAACTTCGTATTCGCTGCTAACTTTACGGAATTTGAATAAGCATATGGGTATCTTAAGTAGGTCAGGCCGGATAGACCACATGTTCGGATATGAACTATTCAGGTAATCTCTTCTATGTCTGAATTAAATCTAGCGTCTTCGTTTAATGCTCCAGCACCGAACCTTTTAGATGTATTGCTCAAGCCAATTCGCAACTGGATTGACAATGTGGAAATTACTGATCGTGACCGTGCTCATTTACTCTGTAAGCTGATCCCATCTCAATGTCCATTTGAACGTGATGTCATGGTCTTAGGTCATAAAGTGGCCCATATTCCACCCATGTGTAAGATTAATCCTCTTTATGACCAATTCGTAGGATTGCGGTTCCGATCCCTTTGTTATCTGGTTGATGTGTGCGGTGAAACCCTCTAGGGCATGTCCCACCGCTACAATCACACAGGGGATTACCTAGAGGCTCTGATCAAGCCTTTAACCTATGGCTAATAACCTAGTTTCAATTTGCGATCGGTTCAGATGTTTGCCAATGAAGACAAGCTTGGTCAATCGAGGTTCTTCTGGTTTCCAAGGACGATCGTAAAAGTCCTCAAACCGAGATCCCACGCCCTGCACCACCAAACGCATGGCCTTATCTGGGACTGAGACAAACCCCTTGACTCGATAGACTTCCTGCTCAAGTACGATCGTCTCTAATCCCTCACGTAGCAAAACGGGATCAAAGCTAGCATCAAGTACGATATGCGTTGAATCAATCTCTTCATCGTGATCGTGATCGTCTTCGGCATCATGATGACTTGGCCGATCGGCTAAATGATCTTCTACAGCGGCATTAAATCCCAGGAGCAAATCATTCGGAAGATCGTCATCATTGCGCCCATGGGCAACCATTTTCACGGCTCTAGGTAGCTCAGCTTGAACTAAGGCTTGAACCTGTTGTAATTCTTCCTCGGTCACTAAATCAGACTTGTTCAGTACAACCAAATCGGCACAAGCTAACTGATCTTCAAATAATTCTTGAAGCGGAGTTTCGTGATCCAGGTTGGGATCGGCTTTGCGTTGGGCTTCGAGTGCTGCCAAATCCTTCGCTAATGTTCCGGTTGAGACCGCTTCACAGTCCACCACTGTCACCACACCATCGACCGTCAGAGCATGGCGAATGTCTTGCCATTTGAACGCTTTGATCAGGGGTTTTGGTAATGCGAGTCCAGAGGTTTCGATCAGAATACAATCGATTTGATCCCGACGCTCTAGAAGTTGTTGCATAACGGGATAGAACTCTTCTTGAACGGTGCAACACAGGCAGCCATTGGTGAGTTCGACGATGTTGCTCGCCACAATTGGGCCATCTTCCTCATCACAAACTTGACAGGCTTTTAGGAGTTCACCATCAATTCCCAGCTCTCCAAATTCATTCACCAAGACCGCAATCCGACGACCTTGATTATTTTGTAAGACATTGCGAATCAGGCTGGTCTTGCCG
>JANXNM010000853.1 GCA_025354065.1 Synechococcales cyanobacterium 340R_concoct_173_sub
AACGGTAACGGTAAACGGTAACGGTAAACGGTAACAGTCCAGTAACGGGCGTTACCCTATCATTTTTCCACTGTTACCGTTTACTGTTACCCCTCAATGAGTGTTTCAAGCTCTTCCCATATCTGATTCCGATTTAGCTTCAGGTACTCACATCTCCGCTCATTTTTAGCGCGGTTGATAAAGTCAATTCGCCTGACTTCACCCAAACTTTCGGACTTAGACAAAGCCCACTGATAGGCAATCAGCATGGCCTCTTTGCGATCGGGTTCCTCAATCTCGTTGATGAGGTCGATCGCCGGGTCAGAGTTTTGAGTTAGTAACATTGTGGCAAGTCCTTGAGTTAGAACCTCATAGGGATTAGCCCCACCCCAAGCCCGTAAAACAGCGGCGGGACTATCGGGTATTGTGGTCGGCGGGGCCGTCAGTGTTGGCAGCTCACCGACTGGCAGCCATTCACCATTGAGATAGCAAATCCGATCGATCTCATGAGTCGCGCATAATTCCACCTGTTCATCAGTCGGCATGGTCACGCCGTCGAAGTTGTAAGCAACCTGACCATAGAGACTCTTATTGAAAGAGATTTCTTGTCCCTCCCATTCGACCGTTCGACCAGGGGCGATCGCAAACAGCATTAAATCAAGTGATTTGATCGCCTTTGCTGGCCCCTTGAGCGAACCGCTTACCAGTTCAGGGCAAAGCGCCCATATTGATTTAGCCCGCTTCATTCCGGAAGAAGTGAGTGCGCTTATGCGTCCAGCTACCAGGCAAAGATATTCGTTAACCTCTGCATCCCACCGACCAAAGCGAGAACCGACATAACTAATCTCGTCACAGACCATAACCGCGTTCTCTTCTGCCCAAAAGTCATTGAGGCATGAAATCGCTTGCTCTAGCAGGGCTTTAGCTTCTGCCTCGTCCGTAATTGAGGCCAGATCTCCAACGACCGATCGCGTTGCATGTTCCCAATAATATGAATCCTCTGTACCATATGAAGCGAGATTAACGTGGTAGACCTTCCATCCTCTTGCGGCCAATTCTCTAGAGGCAACGGCGGCAAAGTAAGATTTCCCCGTTCGTTGCCCTCCAATCATTAGACGACTCACCCCCGGCGATCGCATCACTGTATCCAAGACGGACGAACCTTCACCCGTGTTTGCATTGAAATACCCGCAACTTGAAGGGGCGATCGCAGTCTGTGGGGACGCATCGAGGAGCAAGGTTTGCTTATCCTCTGGGATGCTGTCCAGTTTCTTGAGTTCAGCCATAAAGCTCGAAATCGTTCGCCTAGTAAGCGTTTCATTTGATGCCTTAATCATCTTTCGAGCGGCGGCGGTGATGGGTTGCCCGTCACGATAGG
>JANXNM010000879.1 GCA_025354065.1 Synechococcales cyanobacterium 340R_concoct_173_sub
CAGCGTAATCTCAGTCTTTTTATCAAAAACGAGATATTGCGGTTTTCCAGCGACGGCCCCGATATCGGTTTGACTGATCGCCTGGATGAGTCCAGCCCTGATCCAATCCTTGCGGGGAAGAACCAAATTGCGGACATTTGCGACCAACACCGGGGCGCTGATTTCCATTGACAAGAGCGCTGGGAAAGACGTAATCCCTGATGAACCTGTTGTGAACTGATAGGGCACGTCGCCCTCCTATTTAGCTCAGTTCAGGGCTTTCAGTTGAGACAACTTCAGTGGGTCGATAAGAATCAAGAAGAGCTAGAACATCCTCTTCCTGGTGGTCGTCGAACGATGCGTATGCTGCATCCTCGGCCCGGTAGTCCCAAACGTTAACCATGAAGCTTTCATTTTCAGGATGTTTACCTACGGAAATATTTACCTTGGGTAGCGAGACGATAAACCCACCGTCTACGCGGTCAGTCTTGAAACCTTGCTGTGAAACCTTTCGCAGTAATGGAGCAATCATATGAAATCTACCTAAATTGAATGTGTGGATTATCTAGCCAATGGACTGCGGATTAAGGTGCTGGTGCTACGCCGTCACTACCAGAATAAACATGGTAACTCTTGCCTGTAGCCGTATCCGTATATGAACGTTTTAAAGAAGATTTAGGGTAATAAATTCCTTTAAGCAGGTTCAATTCTGGTACATCAACGCTCAAAATAACGCCGTCACAATGATATGCAATTTCACTGATATTGAATGCGCTTAAAACCTTAACTCCTGACTGGCTTTTAATCGTTGCAGGAAGTGCATCCCATTTAGACTTAGGATATCGCCACGCAAAAGATAAGCTGGCTGTGAGCTTGACCGCAACGATTACAGACTTCCGTCCATCCTTTGGTGGGCTTGGATTTTTCCGGCTAATTGCATAACCCGCCGCGTTTAAATCGGCTACCTTGCCAATCGAGCAAAAACCACCCTTAGACACTGCCGCAATTTTGTATGCACGGTTTGGTTTTACGTTCTTAGGCGAGAACGCGACATCCTTGGTTGGTACACCAGTTTCTAGATCAAACAAGCCTAGCGTGTCTTTTTCGTCTAGGTTAGGGGAGGTGAACCCGTATAGGAACTTCGCGCCTATCGTTGTGAGTGCTCCCAGCTTGGTACGTTTTTCAGCCATGGTAATTAGGGGATAGAGAATAAATGTCTTCTCTCAACCTACACAGAAGCGGGGGCTTATTAACACCCCGCTAGTATTGGCGCACCCTTTAGGGGCGTGAAAAATTCTAGGTAGTAAATGTTTTTTATTTAAGCGACCACCCCCCACGGGTTTAAAATCTTTTCGTCAATCCCATCAGGTTTTGTCGCTAGCCTCAGAGCAAGCTTGAATGCTTTCACTTTCCACCACTTTCCATTGGCATCAATCATAGTTTTTTGTTTTTCGTCAAGCGTCTCCTTGGCAATCCTTATAGTTGCGGTTGACACTGTAAATTTAGCTACTTCTGAACGAAACCGGGCATTATCGTTAGGTTGAATTGTCGTGAATTTAACAGGGTCTCCATTACATAGATTCGTCGCAATACTCGTTAAGTAAGCCTTACCCTCGCCTTCTGTACCAAAGAACCCATGCAATTGATGACCATCCTTCAAATGGCACACTACTTTAAAGTTTCCACCTGTAAACGGTTTTAAAGTGGCCTTAAGCTTGTCCCACGTCACGGTAGCTTTAAGATTTGGGATACTCATTTCTTTTTTCATGGCACGTTTACCGTCTGGGAGTGTGGTTGCTCCACCTACCCCGCTGTAGAAATATGCAGTAACTAGACGCTCGTTTCTTGCAGCCTTAACCCCTGTATCTATGGTTGTCTGAACCACCATCCCTACGCTTTTAGTCCCTATACCACTAGCAACAGCCATTTCAGTGGATACGGCGTTGCGAATATCTTCAGTTGAGCCACTAATAAACGTGAAATTGCTTTTATCTGAAGAGTCCGGATAGTACTTGATAATGCGCTCCTTACCCTTTGCATCATTAATTGCGGCCCTAGACATCGCATAGCTTGTCTGGATTCCGCTTGTGACGAGATAGCCAACTTCAAATAGGTCATCCTCCAGTTGCTCAATGAATCCCTTAAACATACTGCCAACGATCGGGATGTTTTTGTCAGCCCAATCCGCTACGCCCTCAACAACCTTCGCTAAAGTCCATGGCTCTGTGTAGGGTTGCTTAGGCGATAAACCAAGCAAGAACCTCCCAGAGACGTAAGTTAGGTTCATGAAATTACGGAGCAAACCGGACTTCATAGCAGTCATGGCACCGTTGAGAGTTGCATTCAGTTCTTCTTTGTTCTCTTCTTCGATCGTAGCCAATACAACCGGGTCCAGTGTGGGCCATTTCATCTTCCCCATTTTGGGCATCCCAATCTTGGCATTGCGGACTAATCCAGAGGCTCCCATACGCCCTAGCTGTGCCCCAAACGATTTATTCGTAGCCTCTATGTCAGCAACGATCATGTCATCACTTGCAGCCCAATCATATTGGTATAGGGTTTGAGCTGCGCCCATGATAACCGAGCAAAAATTCGACATTAGATAGTCGAATCCTTTCCGAAAGAATCCGACTGCCCAGTCCCATGTTCTTGTTAACCAATCAGGCGATTTTTTGCCGCGTGAATTGTCGGATAAACTGTCATTTTCATTGAAAATACGCTTTCCTAATTGGTTCTTTGCTACGTAAATCGCCAAGTCAACTATTAGTGACATAATGTGTTTATTCTTTCTAGTTTGTATTATGAGTATTTTACGTGTTACCAAACGCGATCCATCCACAATTAATAATGAGGTAGACTTCAACCCGTCAGTGTTTAAGTATTACGTAGACAGAATTGAGGTTAAAAAAGAATCTGTTAAGAACGGCTTGAAACCTGCTTTTTGTGGAATGCTAGACGAGTTACTTCGACCCGATGAAGCAAACTACACACTAGACGGTAACTGGAACTTTTCAGACCCTACAACAGCCTCAACTGTAATCGGTGGAACGACGACAATAATCAATACCTATGAGGGCGTAAAGTATGTTTACAGGCAAGCGACACAGATATTAATCAATGCGGCGGTGCCAGCTAATTTAAATGGGTTTGCAGGGCTTACTTACAAGGCATCACTCAATCCAATGACTTTTGCAAGCACCTACACCTTAACGACCGATTTAAACGAAATTACACACGGAGAACTCATTCAAGATGGACAAGCTAATACGATCGTGCCTATCTCGAATCTTGGTGGAACGCCCCGAATTAGTGCAACTTTTCGGACAACTAATGCAGGTTACGGACCAATACAACCAGGTGAGCAAGGCACTCACGGAATCGACGAGTTCGGATACTACCGACCAATCACCTTCTGGAACGAAACGGTAGTGAATGAAACCACACAAGGAGCCGATGAATACTACGCAACGCTAACCGAAAGTAATACCGGATTCACCTTAAATACAAAGAAAATCCTCTTTGCCCTGAGAGACAACGGTGATGCCTTACCTAGGTATAATCCGATCGATCTAGTCACATTTGCAAACCTTATCAAACTGCACTATTTCTATCGTTACAGCACTCCAGTAGAGGCAGAAATTTAATAACCTTCCTGGTTATCTACCCTTAGCTTGAACTGTAACGTTTAGGCTGTGATACTTTTTTTGAACACATTAGTCACGCAGGACAATATGAATTTTTGGAACAATGCAAACGAAATCCCTACCGAAGATTTTGACACTAGAGAACAGCGCTTAGTATTCGATTTTCTGGCATTGCACTGTGCTTTAGCCAAAGGGAACCCCGATCCAAGCGGTGTAGTCTATCCTAAATTTTTCATTGAGGCTGATAACATCTATAGCCGTCCAGTAACTTCTTACCGTATTCGAGAGACACCAACCGATGGGCATCGCCTAATTATGGAGATTTCAGTACCAATTGACCCGCTGGCAGGTATTCAGGCTAACGGTCTCTGGAATCACGTCTACGAAGTCGCCCCGTCCCTTGAATTGCCAAATTAATTATGCAGATTATTGGGGATGGGAAGATACTGGGAATTCCTTACCTCCCAGTTAGAAGCCAAGAGAAGGGTAGTGGATACAATCAAAATAGCCCTGATTGGAATCCTAATTTTGATTTTAGCGATCACTTGACGAAAGATGATAGGGAGAAAATTCCCTATCCAGAATACTCTCCCAATATTCCATTCAAACTCGAACCCGATCGACGCGGCGGTAGAACCGACCCTATAAATCCAGGTAATAGCAGTGGGACAGGCAGAAATCCCAATGGAAGTAGCGGCGGGGGCTACAACGGTGATACCAGTAGTAAACGTAGACCTAAAAGCCCCATAGACTTGCAAGATGCTTTAGGAATACCACCTTGGCAAGAGACTTTATGGGATGAGTTAATAAACCCTAGAGGTGCTGTAGGAGGGTTTGGGCCTAAAGGTGCTATTCCGTTTAATCCCCAAGGTGATACGAAAGAGCCACCAGTGCCAAAAACTCCTAGAGGTCCGCAGGAGAACCTATGTGGAACCGGACCTTTACCTCATTGGAAGTATGGGGGGGAACACAATGCAAATTCATTGATTGTTCAGTTCAGGGTTATTAAAGAGACTGAAGTCGGGGGAAATAGTTCGGTCAACACGCCCGATATTAGAGAGGATGATGGTATAGAGCATTACTATGCAAAAGATGGCCTCAATGCCTATCTTAGGTACCAGTTGAGTATGACTAAAGCCATCCCTGAATGGGATTTTACACCTCCCTATGAAATTGGCGGTTCCAATCCTCCGGTGATAGAGAGTGTTCAATCGAAGGATACTTATGGGCTTAAGTTCGGATATCCATGGTCAAGAAGAGATGTATTCATAAAACGCGGTGGGGCACTCGCCTACGCATCAAAACGCAAAGTTAAACTTTTATCTAGATATTGGTTTACAACTTGGCCCCTACCCAACACTCCAGCCAATATAGTAGGTCTAACGTATTGGCGCTCAAATGTCACGCGCTACTATCTAGCGATTCAATGCTTGATAGGCTTTGCAAGCGCACCCAAAAAGCTTGATTACCATCCACCGGGAAAACCATATAACAGGAAAGACGAGATGGGCTGTCAATGGCAGAAGGACGAAGTGAGCTACACGCTTCCTGAATTAAAAATAGGTGACAGTACAATCGGCGGAAACTCGATCAACATAGACGATGGCTTAATACCTCTTGCGAATTTTGTCTGCAAGTCTATGGAAATGATTCATAAAGGTTTGGGTCTCAATCAATTAGGTGCAGAATTACCTAAACTTGTCACCGATCGAGGGGGAACAAAAATCAAGCCTAGTTCACTGGCGGAACTGACACAGTGGCAGTTTGATAACGTTTCCAGTTTGGTTGGACTGCCTGTGGAGACGGCGATCACCAACCTAGAAAACAGTACTAAAGATATTGTTTTTCGCAACGTTCAAGACTGCATTTCTTATATGTTCCAGCAACAGAAGGAATCGGATCTTGATTTGATGGTAATCGAGAACTATTGCACTAGAATTGCCCAACAACTAGAAGCGGTCACTCAGATATCCCTAAGACAGCAAGCCGACATCGAGATGCTTGTTAAAGAGCTTGGTTTCAGGTGGAAGTGGGAAACTAAAACCCGCAAATCATTATATAAAATCGGGATGAGTGATGAGGATGAAAAAACGGGCATTTTGGAACTTTTTAAAGGAGGAGAAGTAAGCTATCCAGTACGAATTTGGGACGATAAGCTAGACAGTCGGCAAATTGCTATGACAACGAATTTGTACAGTGAAATAGCATCTAAATCTAACTTCCATAGCTTTAACACTGATTCCCCTATTCCCGGTCTAGACGCTCGATCTAAGATGTCTAAGACGGGTGAAGAAGATTGGAAGGAGTGGGTCAAGGGAATTAACACTCCAGAGAAGGGGACCATATCCGGTGGAACCACACCATATATTGAGGAATATTCGCAAACCTCCATTACCGCTAAAAAGATCGCGGAACCCGCTAGTGGATTATCCTTGTTCATGAAACCTAAAAAAGCGAAAGTAACAGGACCAAAATGAGTTTGATTGCAATGGAACCATTCAGAATGGGCTTACTTACTCCTGCGCGTGGAGATATTGGGGTAAACGAGCATGGCCAGAAATTCCGGTTGTTGATTACCTCTGAAAAGCTGATTACCCTAGAACCTTATGAAGGCAAAAATAGAGCAGTATTTTTTGTATTTATGGGGAAATTACCAGGCGACGAGTAACCATTGATTCAATATTTTCTTATCTATTGTGTGGGTGAACTTCTGTCTAAAAAGGCAGAAGTCCCAACGAAGGAATAGGCTTTAGCTCGATCGTCCCTGCTTATTGCGAGTGATGGTGAGTGGGTTTCAAGCATCGCTTTTTGGTGATGTAGGCCAATTTTAGTCCAGTGACCTATTCTCAATAAAACAAGGAAATGATTACCTCGAGGTAACATTCTCAAAACAAAACCCCGATCGAGCTAAAGACGATCGGGGTTTTGTTTATTGTGCCCTTGAATGAGGGTCACTCAAAGAGAAGTGCTTCGGTTTTGATTC
>JANXNM010000025.1 GCA_025354065.1 Synechococcales cyanobacterium 340R_concoct_173_sub
AATGGGAGGGAAAGAACAGGTACCAGGTAACAGATCTCTGAAAGGTGCATTATGTCGTAGAAAATGGGGCTATAAGTTATTCTTATTTGAGGGCTGAAACGCAGTAGTGTTACAGTTTACAAGTCTTTGCGCGAGAAAAGAGAATATCACCAACGCCCAAACCCCTCAGATACAAAACAAACGGTAATTCTCCCTTCAGAGAAAGAGAGGGCGAAAATTTTAGGTCTCTGTAGATCACAAGGTTATCGCCAATCATCCATCCCACTTTTACCATAAACTTTTGGTAGTCGTCATTGTAGGACATCGGGCTACCACATTCTTCCCAAATCTTTTTCTGCACTGAGAACCCAAAGTGACCGTTACTTGTTTCGACCCATAACCGATCGATCGTTAATAAATCCTCACAGGGAAATGTCTTTAAATCATCCTCATTCAAGTACCCCTGTTCCTCTTGACTCGACACTTGTAGCATCACACGATCGGTCTCTTGATGAGCCTCTTCCCACTGTCCCGTGACCAGATAGTTCATGAGTTTTGCATATCGAGGATTGATTTCTTGACGAACAATATAAGGACCAAACTCCTGAGTTCCGTTAACCTGTTGTGTTTCTCTCTCAGTTGCCGATCGATAGGTAAAAAGCTTACCCTCCACCTGTAATCCTGCAAGCGTCGTCAACCACAAGCAAAATGCCTTTATTTCATCGGTGACAACAGATTGAAATTGTCCCGATCGCTGTTCCTGCTTCATCCAGTCGATCGCTTCATCGAGCATGGGTTTTAATGTAATTTCAGTTTTGTTATCCAATCTCTTCATTCGTCGGAAGTTCGCTTCGATCGTGGCGATCGGACTCATGACACTTGCCCATTTTTCTAGCTCTGTTTCTAACTGTTTCCGCAATGCAGGCACGATCGAACTTTTCTCCTCAATCACAACTCGCCGCATTAGCTTTAATGTCTCACCACTTGGACTAGCGAGCGTTGCATTCACCAAAGCATCCGCCCCGACGATCGCACAGTAAAAACTCATGACCTCTTCCCAGTCTGTCAGTGCTTCATTTCCTTGTTGGAGCTTGGCAATCAACTGATGACCTTGATCTTGATCTTTTAGTTCGATCGCACTCAAAAACTCCTGAAAGGTCTTATGAGAAAACTGATACAGATCGCTTTCACCGCCTACGAGTAAGCCTGATATCTGCTGAATCTCCTTCAAGAACTGCTCAGGAGTTAGGCTAGTTTCTCCTTTTTTCTCAACCAAACGATCCTTAATCAACGCAATGCCTTCTCGCTTTGTAAACTGTGTCTTTCCCGATTGAGTCAGCCCCAGCGCCAGCCCTTGCAAAATCTCTTGATTATCCCCAGCACTTCGCAAGGTCAAATTAGTATCGCGACGATTAGGACGATCTTCCAATAGCAAGTTAAACATTTTCTGATAAAGTTTTGTTCTGCGATCGGGCAACGTCTCAAACGCACGATGCGTCGCTGCAATGATTGTCACCAGCAATGGATTAGAAGAAAGTCGATTTAATGAAAAATTCCCCGTAATCTGTCGCATCAAGTCGATCGCGGCATTCTTCGCATCTTCATCACTCTGAGCGCGGGCATACTCCTCCGTCAATTGCCCAGATTCCGGTTTACGAAGGCTTTCACGATAATGCATTTCCCACTTCTGCCGCCACATCACCACCGCATACCACTTCTCCAAAAAGTCGCGCTTTTGGTCGATCGTAAAGTCCAGCACATTCACCCGCTGCACGCCCGTAAACAAATCCGCATCTTCGTAACCATGGGGACGTGAGGTCAGAATGAACGATGTGTCGTATTCCTGCATCTGCCGATTTGCCCAACGGCTCACCAATTCCCGCCGAGCTTCAGGGACTTCATCGAGTCCATCCAGCATCACCAGGACTTCCCGTTTTATGAGCTTGGCCTGCACCCACACCGTCGTCGGTTGCAACTCACCACATTTCGGTAATCCCTTAATTGATTTCACAATCAGATCCGGCAAGTCTGGCGACGTTTCACTTTGAATCTCTGAATACAACGATCGAAATAACAACAGCACAGGAAATAAATGTTTTGCATTCTCTGTCTTGTAGCGATCGGTCGTAAAACTCAGCGTCAAATACTTCATCAACGTCGTTTTTCCATGCCCCGGATTGCCAATAATCGCCAGCCTTCGGAAATGCCGATCGGACTCCTGCGGTTGCACTTTCGGTAACAAATCCCAAATTCGTTTTGGAAGGTTCGTATTCACTCTTCCGCTGGGATCCGAATCTAAGCGCAGCGGCACAAAGACATCATCCAGCGCTAATGATGGCAAATCCCCTTTGAATCCTTCGATCGTCAAGTCATAGCAATGAGTCTTCAGCGCTTCCAAATACTTTTTCTCAAATCCGGTCACTCCTGGCATGGCGAGATCTTTCTGCTTTTTAATTGCCCCAACAAACGCATCTCCGCCTTCTTCCAGTTCTCGATCGGCAGTCTTCTTAAACGGTTTCGCAAAGGTTATGACGGCTCCAGCAACAGCTCCACCTGTCCCATACATTCCTGCTGACAAAATCTTTTGTGGAATATCGCTAGCGGTGAATGAACCAATGATCGCCGCAATCCCACCGCTTGCAATCCCTTTCATAACCATCTCGGCCAACCGATCGGCTGTACTCGGTTGAGCATCATTAGATTTAGCGATGGACGATTTCTCTTGTTCTTCAGACATGGCAGTAGGTGGGGACAATCGGATTATCCCCAATTCTACACCAGCAAAAAACAGATTTCAGATTGGGGGATGGAAATGGTCGATCGTATTCCCCTCAAACCAATCCCAAATGCTTCTGTAAAGCCGTCCGCATTGTCGCTACAGGAACTTCTGATTTACCTGTCCAAATCTTCAATGCCGCCGCACCTTGTTGAACCAGCATTTCTAAGCCATCGATCGCTGTTGCTCCCTGAGTTTGAGCTTGGTTTAGAAACTTAGTTGGATTCGGGGTATAAATCAAATCGTAAGCGATCGTACCCGCTTTAATCTTTTGGGCCTGCATTATTGTTAATGGTGACGCATCAACGTTTGGAGCCATTCCAATGGGTGTACTATTCACAATCAAATCTGCATTCGCAAGAGTATTATCTAATTTATCCCAAGTATTGACCGTTAGCCTTGACGCAACCGATTCAAAACTATTAAAACTTACGAGAAAGTCCTGAAGTTTGTTTGAATCTCGTCCAATCACTTGAATACTTTTAAAACCAAGTTCCGCACAACCTACCACTACCGCCCGCGCTGCACCCCCATTTCCCAGAACAATGGCATTCTCCTCTGACCAATCCCGACTCATTTCCCGCAAAGGCGAAACAAAGCCTTCTACATCAGTATTCGTCCCATACCAGCCCTGCGCTGTTTTCCAAACCGTATTCACTGCACCCACTGCCATCGCCAATTCACTAATATGAACTAGTTCCGCCATAATGGCTTGCTTATGGGGAATTGTCACACTAAATCCCTGAACCTCGATCGCTCCAAACCCAGCAACAGCCATCGATAAAACCGATTCTTCAATGGGAAATGCAACATAAACAAAATCGCTATCCATCTCTTCAAGCGCTGCATTATGCATCACCGGAGATAACGAATGTCCAATAGGATTGCCAATCACACCCAGTAATCTAGTTTTCCCAGAAATTATCATTTAAGAATTCTCATTTCTCAAGTCCGAAGTTTCTTGCAAATCTCCAATAGCACTTTCATCGATATTAATTTCAGGCAAATCCTCAACAGGAGTTTCTTCAGACATACCCTTAACCGTATAAAACTCAGGTTTCACCCGCAAAATTGGCAGATTAGCAACGAGCGACGTGACCCTACTGGTATTTTCTAAAGCAAAATCCATTGCATCTGCATCAAGATCAACATACTTAGACACTACTTCAAGAATCTCCCGGCGCATAGACTCAATCATCTGCGGTGTGAGATCCGATCGGTCGTGAGCCAAGACAAGCTTTAGACGATTTTTTACTTCCTGACGACTGCTGCGATCGTTCAGGGTCGGGAAGATTTTTTCAAGAAGTTCAATTAACATGGCGAAGTTGGGGAGAAATGTCGGGCATCGGCTTTAGATGGACTTTGTGAAAAAGTTTTTAATCTTGGAGAGAAGATCATCTTTAACCGTTAAGTCCAAAAATTCAACTTTTTCACCGTCCAGCCGTCGAGCAATATTTTCAAAGGCAGTCCCCGCTTGGGTCGGAGTTCCAGAAAGCACCAAAGGTTCGCCTTTATTCGTCGAGACAATCACTTTCTCATCGTCCGGCACCACGCCCAATAATGGAATAGCTAAAATTTCCGTCACATCATCCACAGACATCATGTCATTCACCGCCACCATCTTAGGACGGATGCGATTGATGATTAAGCCTGACTTTTTAATATTGTTTGCTTCCAACAACCCAATCACCCGATCGGCATCGCGCACCGCAGAAATTTCGGGAGTTGTGACCACTATTGCTTCAGTTGCCGCCGCGATTGCATTTTGGAATCCCATTTCAATCCCCGCAGGTGAATCCACTAACACATAGTCAAACACCTTGGCTAATGCTGAGATCAACTGTCGCATCTGAGCCGGATTAACTGAATCTTTGGTGCGGCTTTGGGCAGCCGGAAGCAAGACTAAATTCCCGCGTCGCTTATCTTTAACCAGCGCTTGCTCTAAACGACATTGGCCCGATAAAACATCAACCGCCGTATAGACAACGCGATTTTCTAACCCCAATAGCAGGTCTAGATTACGTAAGCCAAAGTCAGCATCGACGACGACGACCTTGCGATTACGTTGTGCAAGGGCCATGCCGATGTTAGCCGTGGTGGTGGTCTTGCCGACTCCACCCTTTCCCGAAGTGATAACGATTACGCGCCCCATGAGCCAGCCGGATTGGTTATAAATGCTTATAGAATATACGTTAAAACGAGATCCGTTAGGTGATTCATGTCAGCACAAGTTACGCAGACGGACCTCTTTCGCTATACCCCGCCCGATTTAGCCCGTACCGCCAAGCGAATTTTGCTCAAACCAAACCTCGGCTATCCCGTCGCAGCACCCGTTACGGTTAGTCTAGGCGTTCTTAACAGCGTTCTTAAGTCACTACGTGCAAATAATCCTACCGCTGAGATCTTGATTGTAGAGGGGGTTTGTTCGCCCGTCAGCTTGAGTCAAATTGTAGCTAAACATGGGGTGTATTCTGTTTTGGATAGTGGAATGCAGATTTTGGATGCGGATGAATTAGAGATCATCGAATATGAAAACCGATCGCCCGAGCCTGCGAGATTCAAAACCATGTGGGCACCAAAGCTCTTGCAAGAGGTTGACTGTCGCATTTCCCTGGGAACCTTCAAGCATACAGTTCTCAAGGATGAAGTGTTAATTTCGGCATCCCTAAAGAATCTCTACGGATTGTTTCCCCGATCGTATTACAAAGCCCGCAGCGGCAATTCACGGGGTCAACTTCATCGGCCATCGGTCCCATTAGTTTTGCAAGATGTATATTTTACGATCGGGCATTTGTTTGATGGTGCAGTGATTGATGCGGACGAGCGGTTGATTAGTCGGGATTGGAAACCGGATAAAGGCGATAAGGTCAAGAGCGATCGGATTTTCTGGGGAAATGATTTGCTGGAGGTCGATTCATTGGCTTGTGAAACCTTAGGAGAAAAGATTCCAAGTTATTTGAAGGCGATCGAAAAACTCCGTGGCGTGCTTTAACTCTCTTTTTCAAGGGCTTTAATGTCTTTGACGGTCCATCCAGTGATACGGGCGATCGTTTTCACTGGAATTTTCTCCAATAACATCCCTTGAATCATGGATCGTTTTGTCTCTTGAGTGGCTTCTTCTCGCCCTTCTTCTCGCCCTTCTTCTTTAACATCTCGATAAAATCTGGTTTCGGTGAATGACGTTGCTAGCATAGCTTCTACCTCTTTACGACTCAGATTGCTAAACCGATAGGAAACGATTGTTCCGATCATTCCTATGATGCCACGACGAACCTCATCGGAGGGCGATTCTTGTTTAGATCGATCGAGTAATTTACGGGCGGCCTCTGGAGCTTTCTTCTTGGTTTGAATTGTCAGAACCATCAAAGCAAGGCCCAAGGGAAGATCTTCAATCGGTCCTAGTTCATTGAGATAGATCCGATCGACATGGCGGCTTTCCAGCAAGCAATCATAAGGAAGAGTGTCTTTCTGTTCGGTCGATCGTCTGGGATAAATCGCCACCGCTTGCCAGTCCGTGAAACGCGATCGGTTCCGAAAAAAGTAAAGCAGCGATTCCCCAAACAAGCGCTCATACAGCAGATCATCCCGTTGAAACTGCACTTCCACAAAAAACACCACACCGGGCTTGGTTTCAGGGGGCAAAAACACGCCGTCTATTGTAAAGTTCGGTTCCTTCACCGCTACTGAGTCAAACCGATAGCGATCGTTACGTTGGGGCGCAGAGGGCAACAGTTCAAATAACAAACTGGGTGATTGGGCAAAGAGCTTGTAAAAAATCGAATCCCGTTTCATAACTTTAAGTAAGTACTATCGCATTAAACTACTTTACATTCATCACCAATTTCAATTGAATCATTAGTCTGGTACTTAACACGAGTATTCACCGCCAATCGATAAAAGTGATTAAATCTGGATCGTTCAACAGTCTCTGGTAGTGATTGCGATCGCATTTTTAAAAACGTTTTTTGAAATGCAGCAGTAACATCGCCCGAACTACTATTCCGTGTGGGAACCATACAGCGCTGACAAGGATTAACGGCTTGAAATACGGTAGATCCTATTGTAAATTCAGCTAATTGATCCGCCGTCCCAAATAATTGATCTTCCCAAAATGCTGTGGGCGCATCGAGTTCCAGATTAGTGCGAAATCTGTTTCGGGCTTCAACCAATGTCATCCCACTATACCAACTCGCCACCGCTTGCAAGGTTTGCATTGAAATCACAGTCGGTCCGGGTGAAGCGGGATCGTCGGGAAATCCTAATTCTAAATTCTGCTTCAAATGCACCGAAAACCCTAAGTATTCACTCAACCAAATCTCAATGGATTTACGATCGCTATCTAAATGAAACAAAGTTGGTTGTAATACGGGTTGAGATCTAGAAAGTATAACAGTCCGATTTTCTAGATCGTACTGCGATCGAATACATTGAATTTTTGCGGTCCGTTTTGCATTCACAACCCGATCGTCACTATCAAAGATGGCAAACTCCCGATCGCCCTTTAATGCGCCGCTAGCAAGAATTTCAGCGAATTGAAGATTCAGGGCATCAAGTGATTTAATGGGGAAGATTGCAATACGAGAAAGCTTAGAAATTGAATTAAGCATTGAATTAAGGATTTTAAAGTAGATTACGCCTTCACTTGATGGACTCGAATCAAGTTACCGCCCCTCCAAATAAAATGCGGGTACACCAAACAATGCCAAGAACTACCAATGCACCCCCATCCCGTTTACCCAATCGAAGCTGATGCCATTCAACTCGGTGTTCATTGGGACTCGTGAATCCCCGCACTGTCATGGCACTAGCAATTTGTTCAGCCCTCAAAAGTAGATTGTCCACGAGTCGCTCGGCTACTGTTAACCAAATGCGAATACTTCCCTTTAGACCCAACTTTTTCCAATCGATCGCCCTTGTCCGCACCGATCGCACCAAATTCTGAAACTCTTCTAATACCAACGGAATAAACCGTAAGGCCAACGTTAATGTCAATGTAATTTCGGTCACTGGAACATTAAACCGTCGCAAAGGAGACAGCAACGCTTCCAATCCTGTGGTGATTTCTTCAGATGATGTGGTCAGTAGGAAAATAGTTGTGCTGTAGATCAATGTGAACAACAAAGTACTAAATCGCAATGCCAATGACAACGATCGTTCTGTTACGGTAATGGGGCCGCGCTGAAACAATACATAGCGATAATTGGTGGGTTGCGGCAAATTAGGCGAAGTGCGTAATCCCATTGGGTCGGCAGGTTTTTCAGGGTTGAAACTTTCATACCAAGGGCGACTGGCCACTGCTGCGGGCAATACTCCCGATTGCTGTGAAAATTTGAATTCATCAGCAGGCAATCGCAATTGATGTTCAGCATTCAAACCATCAGGTGCGATCGAAATCAAACTACAAACATAGAGTGATAATCCCAAGAGCCAGCCCATTTGTTGTCGCCATACCCGAAATGGAATTCCCGATACTATTGTCAACACAATCAACGAAACCGCAATCCCTAGCCTCCATTCCACTGTGGCTAATAATGGCACCACCAAAAAGCTCGTGAGCCATGCCAGCTTAACCCGCGAATCTAGTCGGTGCAGCCACGTTATGGGCGTTTCTAAATACAAACCCAACGGCAACGATCGCATCAAATCCATAACAAATTCCCCATAACAAATCCTAATTAAAAATCCTAGTAAATTGCCGTCATTAGTTTTTTACGATATATATTAGTCAATGGGTTTTCATTTCCCAACAAATCAAATAAGGCCAACATCGATCGCCGCGCCGCATCATTACGATAGAGCCGATCGCGTTCAACGATGGCTAAAAATCCTGACAGCGCCTCTTCATAGCGTTGTTCTAATGAAGCTTGAGCAGCATCTTTATATTGCTGATCCAATTCACTCATCACCTCAGAACCGATCGCCCGTTTAAACTCAATCAACGCCTGAAGTCCCCGTGCCCGTGCCGCCAATTCCTTCTCATGCTGTGGAATTCGACCCGCTAAAGTTTCCGCCATTTCTAGATTGCCAGACTCCAAATAAAAATTTCCGGCTTCTAAAATCAATCCCGGATCATTAGGATGTTCAGTTAATAAGGCTTGAATTTGAATTTCAGCCGCCACAATATTCCCCGATTCCGCCAAAGCATAGAGCCGATCGAGACTCGCATTCAACCCCGATTTTAATTTAAGCCGCTGTAGCATTTCCCGCAATTTTGGCTCTGGCAACATACCCACAAATCCAGGCTGTACCAGGCCATCCACGACAATACGCACATCCGGCACACCCGAAACCCCGTATTCCTGAGCTAGGCCGGGATTCTCATCAATATCCACTTTTGCTAATACCAGACCATATTCCGGCACCAGTTTTTCCAGCAACGGCTTCAACATTTGGCACGGCCCACACCAGGTTGCAAAAAAGTCCACTACTACCGGGGTTTGATGAGATTTTTCTAAGACCTCGGCCAGAAAAGTTGATTGATTGACATCTGAAGTACTCATAAAAATCACCGGAATAACGTGTAAAAAGATTTGGAAGAAATACAAACGACCGTTGTTTCTTTCCATTTTCTCTTGTCTAGCACCCAATGGAACGCTAAAGTTCTTAAGATCGATCGTCTTTGACCGACGGGCACCCATCGTTCTGGTCTAAGCCAATTCCCAATTCCCCTGCAAATCATGCCTTCCGACGACCCAATCCCTATGCCAGCAACTAAATCAGAGGCTTTATCGGCAGAAATGCTTAAGCTGGACCCTCATCAAAGTTTAAGCGACGACCTGACGATCGAGGCTTCAGATCCTAATCAGATGGTAGCCGAAGCGGTCTCAACAGAAACTGAAACCATCCCAGTAGACAAAAATAACAACGACAGCGAAGTCTCGGACACCAATCAACCGAAAGAAACGCCCCCCATTGATCCCAATCTCCAAGTTAGGATTAAAACTGAAAAAGGCAACTTATGGATTGCTCTGCCGGGGGAACTGAAAAAAGAAGGATCTACCATTAGCTATGCTTGGAGCGAGATCATTCAGCAGATTCAGCAACGACTCAGCGGCGACTCCCGATCGTGGGAACCCAACACTCCCGTCCGAATCCTCGCCAACGATCGACTCCTCGACACCACCCAAATCCAAGAACTTACCGACATCCTACTCCAAGCCAATCTACGCATTAAGCGTTTCTACACCAAACGACGCCAAACTGCTGTTGCTGTGGTCACCTGTGGGTTTTCCGTCGAGCAACAAACCGCCCAACAAGCCCTAATGGCGGAAACCAGCACCATCCTCCTCGTCGCCGACCCAATGTATGTTCAAATGACACTGCGATCGGGTACGGAAATTCGCCACGATGGATCCGTCATTGTCATGGGCGACATGAATCCGGGAAGCGTTGTGATTGCCGATGGCGATATTTTGGTATGGGGCAAGCTGCGGGGCATAGTCCATGCCGGGGCCGGGGGAAATGCGGGTTCGATCGTTATGGCCATCCAAATGCAGCCCTCCCAAATTCGGATTGCAGACTTCGTGGCTCGTGGTCCCTCCAATGTCCCCGCCCAATTTTTTCCTGAAGTAGCTTATGTCACGCCGCAGGGAAAAATTAGTATCACCCAAGCCCAAAATTTTACTCGTCCATAATTCACTCGCTTGCAATTCATCCGTTTATAATTCATTCGTATTTAAAACGCTATCGCCCATGCCTTCGACCCGTTCAGTCAATGCCTCATCCCGTCTTGGATGGAACCTCGAATCTCGCGATCGTGACTTTATTGCAGCCCTGATGCCGATTTGGGACTGGCTGTATCAGTATTATTTTCGCGTCCAGACTTCGGGCTGGGAAACGGTGCCAGACGGTCAAGTCTTGGTAGTGGGATCGCATAATGGCGGACTAGCGGCCCCGGATATGCACATGATGATGTATGACTGGTTTCGCCGATTTGGCATCGATCGCCCCGTCTACGGGTTAATGCACGCCCAACTCAGCAAAAGTTTCCCCCCTGGCACCGAGTTAGCCGTTAAAATTGGAGCCATCATGGCCCACCCAACCATGGCCCGCGCAGCCCTTGACTCTGGAGCCAGTTTATTAGTGTATCCGGGCGGTGTGAAGGATTTGTTTCGGCCCCACAATCAACGCGATCGGATTTGCTTCAACAATAACAGCGGCTTTATCAAACTGGCCTTGCAATATGAAGTTCCGATCGTCCCCGCAATTTCTTGGGGTGCCCACGACACATTAGTCATATTGGCAGATCTGTATCCACTAGTTAAGGAACTTCGCCACTATTTCAAATTTCCTTGGCCGGGTGCCATCGACCCGATCGTCTTTCCCTTGTATCTCGGTTTACCTTGGGGAATTGGCCTTGGCCCGCTTCCTAATGTGCCACTCCCCATCCAAATTCATACCCGAGTTCTTCCCCCAATTACATTCTCTCGCTACGGAATTGAAGCCATGCGCGATCGGGACTATGTTCAAGGCTGTTATCAGCAGGTCCACAATACCTTACAAGTCGGCCTAGATCAGCTCAAAGCAGAGGTGAAACGCTAGTGAACAACCATCTAGGAAGAATCTTAGATTTGTTCAGAGAGAAGTATTCCTAAAGATATAAATATTTTAATTTTATAGAATATATATGCCTTTAGATATACTATGTGTGACTTTATATACTGACCTAGTATATTTACTGAGAGAGTTCTTAATTAATGCTTGATGCAACTTAAACGGATATAAGGTTGCAATGATGTTAGGTGAGGCGAGAAACCCAAGGGGTAATAGTTTAGTCGTTAATGGAAAGATGCGGATTGAGTCTCTAAGGATGTTTATAACTATTTAGTATCAATTCGTACATCAGACTGTCATGCATCTTACCGATCTGGGAACTCCCGACTTTAATCTATGTATACTCGTTCTGTTCTTTTTTGCTTACAGATCATAAATCTGATCACAATTAACCAGCTTAGCTCTGCCGTTGCGTCCCCAAGTTTATTGCCTCGCCTCGCTTCTACTTCAAGCTCACAACAATACAGGCCGCCTGCCCGCGAAACGCCGCTGCGAACAGATAGCGCAGGAGTTCGGTTAAGTGAGGAGAAGGGACCATCGGTTGTTACCCAAAGTACAATAGCAACGCAACGCCCGATCGCATATCAGCTTGTGATCGGTAGATTAATCGATTACGTTCAAACTCTTATCCCAAAATTCCCCATAGCTTTAAAGCCTAAATTAATCCTGATCCCGAACCAATCGCAACCCAACCAACGCCCCAATCAATAAACCACCTAAATGCCCGACCCCGCTCACATTAGGATTCACCGCATCAAAGGCAGTTTGCAGAATAACAATCAGGCCGATCGATCGTAGCCATTGCTTCGCAACTAAATCACCCTTACGCCAGCCCTTCCAATAGATCGCTATCATCACACCAATCATCCCCATAATCGCTCCAGAAGCACCGATCGCACTCATGGTTCCGGCTCCGGTCAGGCTTGATAAAATAGCGAGAAGAATCATAGAGCCGATTCCTGTGGTGAAATATGCGATCGCATAGCGCAATGTTCCCAGACGCGACTCGACAAACGCGCCGACAATCATTAAGCCCAACATGTTGAAAAGTAAATGCACAATGCTACTGGGATCATGTAAAAACATAGCTGTCAACGGTTGCCACCATGCGCCATTAAAAAATTGATCGGGGACCAATGCACCCCAATCATAAATGTCTAAAAGTCCTTTCACAATAAGCGCGATCGGGGGCTGAAGGTTGAAAACAATATCTGAACGAATTACTCCATAAAAAATAACAATTGGTAATGCATAAATCAAACAATTCACCAACACGATCGCATAGGTCAACGGCACTTGGCGTATGGTCGTTGGGTTGCGGGGATTGTATTTCAAATCTTCTTGTTGCATTCGCTGCAAGTTCTGGAGAATACTACGAGATTCTAAATTCAACAATTGAAACGATCGGATTGGAGCCTGCGATGATCGCCACTCTAAACTACTCTTCAATTCACAACTGGGAAATTGTTTTAGGGCTTGAAACTCTGTATTTGCAATCTCAAAATTTCCGGCATACCAGTTGGCCGTAGCAATCCAAAATCGTTTACTAGTACTAGAATAATCATTAAGTCCGGTATTCAACAATTGCTTCACTTCATTAGTCTGTCCGGTGAATGCAAAGGCATACAATTTACTTAATAACACCAAAGCAATATTGCCCGATTTTCCCGATCGTAAATGACACTCTTTCACCGCCACCAACAATTGATCTAACTGCCGCGTTTCCCCAAGCGATCGTAAATATAGTCCAGCACTACTCGCTTCATCCAATCGCTGTGCTTTCGTCAATTGGGTCTCGGCAATATTTAAATAGGTATACCATTTGGCTTTTAAATTATGAATCGTCGCGATCGCTAGCCGACCGTCATAGTCATCCACAGACTGCCTCGGTTCCAACAGTTTTAATGCATCATCGAGATTTCCCTGATGTGCCAATTCCAAAGCTCGTAACATCTGAGGATAGTTCCACCAACCATCTCCGGGATGAAGAAGTCTGACCACATTAGCAATTAGCCGCGCTTGAACATATTTCTCCTGCGATCGGAGTTTTGCAATCTGCGCCATGCCAAAAATCGGCAAACCAATTCCAATTGTCCACAACACTGCTACCAGTCCCACGGTCCATTGTGCTTTCAGCTGCCAACCGATCGCCATAATGATCAAAATCGACGCGGCTACAAATGACCAGCCTTGATTCTTTTTCGATCGTAGCAGAATGGCAATACAGGAAATTGCAACAATCTGAAGAATAACAATTTCAATACTCATACAGAATGGCCATCCCTAATAATTCGTTCTTACTTTATGTCCCTATTTCACGTCCAGCTTCGAGGCCAAGGTCAGCGCTAACACATGTCCGATCGCATCGCGTTGTTCTTGATCGTAGCCCCAGCGATCGAGAAAGCTTTGATAATCACCCTTGTTATTTTGAATTGTAGATTGCATCGATCGCAAAAGAGTTGTTATTTCAGACAGATTCAGTTGTTGAACTAAATGAATCGATCGCGCTTGAGTTTGGTTCGAACTAGCGGCCAATTGATCATTGCCATTGCGTTGATGAGTCAGGATCATGGCGGTGGGCATCGCAATATTTTTTACCATTAAATCCGCGATCGCAGTCGGGTTCGATCGTAAGGCTCGGAGCAATGCAGGAGTTGGCACATCAGCCAAGGCAAAATTCCCCGTTAAAAACACTACAAAAAAACCCCGTGCGCCGTTCTGAGTTTGAAGCAATGCTGTAATCGCGGACTCTAGTAACGTATCAGATGGAGTTGACACTAATAAATCTTGGGTCAGATCCATCGCTTGCTCAAATGTAATATTAGGCGAGACCGTAAACTCTAGGTTCATTTTAAAAGTTTGAATAAGGCCGATTGTTTCATCATACCGCTTGTTTTTAGATGATTTCTAAAAAGTTATTACCCACTTTTTTAAAATTACCTTACCCATCGAATTGAACAGAACAACATCATCCCAATTTCCAAACTTTAATTAAATTATCAGAACTCGCACTCGCAAACCATTTTTGATTTGGACTAACAACGATCGCATTCACCGCACTTTTATGACCCGTCAGCGTTACGATCGGCTCACCCGAGGCAAAATGCCAAATCCGAATGGTCTTATCCGCACTACCACTAATTAAATAACGACCATCCGGTGTAATCGCCACACTATTCACCATATCTAAATGCCCAATTAACGTCCGCACCAATTCACCAGATTGGGTATTCCAAATTTTGATTGTACGGTCTTTGCTACTACTGACAACATATCGTCCAGATTGCGTTAGTGCCACACTCAACACTGAATTATTATGGCCATTAAAACAATGAAGAAGTTGAGTAGTATTGAAATTCCAAACCCGAACTTTGTTATCAAGTCCCCCGCACGCTACCACCTGAGCATTTGCACTAATTGCCACCGATCGCACCATACCTAACACTTCAGGATAACTCCGTAACAACGCCCCCGAATTAACATTCCAAACGCACAGGGTTCGATCTTCAGCACCGCTGACTAAAAATTGACCATCAGGACTCACGGCGATCGAATTAATGTCTCGCGTATGCACGGAAAGCGATCGTTCCAAATTTCCCGTACTCAACTGCCAAAATTTAATACTAATATCATCACTACAACTAACCACCGTTTTACCATTAGACGTAATCGCCAAACCATTAATCGGTTTAGTATGACCTTTCAAAATTTTATCCGCATCTCCACTCAACAAATCCCAAACAATAATCCGATCGTCCAATCCACCACTCACTAATGTCTGACCATCAGGACTAGTCGCTAAAGCAAGGACCCAAGATGAATGGCCTTTAAGAGTCGAAATACAACCATAGAGATCCGTTAGTTCACCTGAAATACGATCGCTAGTTGGCGAAGAGATCGGCGAAGAGGTTGGCGAAGACTTTGCCGACGGAGACGATCGGGGAATATCGACTATTGACAATAATCTTGCCGATACAACATCAGAAGATGAAGGCGCGTCGGGTAATTCGTTCGCTTGAGACAACTGATTTGATTGAGACGAAACATCAAGATCTCGTAAATCCGTTACAAAATCTGAATTATTAAGCCCTTGAGAATTGGCCCGAATCTCTGAATTACTGAAACTGTCATTATGGTTCGCCGACTGTGGAATTCGAGAAAGTTTGGGAGGCTCGGTCGGTTGTGGGATTGATGCCGCGCTGCTCCTTGGAAATGAAAAAGAAGACCCTGGAGAAAGGCTTGACGGGCGCGACAGTAATCTACGTAAGTCATGCATGACTTGATCTGCCGTCTGATAGCGTTCAATCACCAGGTCTTTTAATAACCGATCGAGAATTTGTCCAATCCCTTCCGAAAATCGAACGCCTTGGTCCGCCAATTTCGATCGCCACAGCCAATTGCCCTGAATTGGGTCATATAAGTCGTCCGGCCTTGTCTTGGTCATCAAATACAAACAAGTCGCCCCCAGACTATACAAATCACTCGCAGGGAATGCTCGACCGCTGCGGAGTTGTTCTATAGGCGCATAGCCTTCAGTGCCAATTTTTGTTCCGGGAACTCCCAAATCAGACCCAACTTCTTCAAGCACTTTAGCAATGCCGAAGTCGATTAAAATTAGGCGATTGTCTAGCTTGCGACGAATAATATTAGCTGGGGTAATGTCGCGATGAATCACATTACGATCGTGAACAAACTTCAAAATCGGCAGCAAACCCGCCATCACTTCCCGAATTTTCTGCTCCCCAAAACAGCCCTGATGCGATAATTCTTGCGCCAGCGTCGCCCCTTCAATAAATTGCTGCACAAGATATAGGCGATTGTCCTGCTCGAAATAGGCCATTAGACTGGGAATGTGAGGATGCTCGCCCAGTTCATTCAGTCGTATGGCCTCTTGTTCAAATAGTAAGACGGCCTTTTTCATGGAGTTTTCGCTTTTCACCTGCGGCAAAAACTGCTTAATCACACAGCGAGCCTTCAGCCGATCTTCATCCACGGCCAAATAAGTCTTTCCAAACCCACCCTGCCCCAAGGCCCGCACAATTCGGTATCGCCCCCGTAGCAAAGGAACAAGAGGCAATCCGCATCTCTCACAGCCAGTAGATTGCGCGACATTAATGGGTTGCTTGCAGTCGGGATTAAGGCAGTAAATCATGAAATCCTGTAGAAATAGCGCACCCTGGGCACCAGATAGTGATTTCGCGTTAGCTTATCCAAGATATTTGCCGAGACATAAGCCAGTAGCGTAATTTTTCTGACAGCTTTCATTGTACGGTGCTGCTATTGCCTGCGATCGCATCTTCAACCACAAAAGTCATTTTTCACACGATTTCCATACATGTCGTCCCAAAAATAGGAACAGTTTTGCCCATGACTACTCCCCTAACGTATCCCCATCCCACCCATCCCACCATTACCCTCAAACTCTTTGCCGCCTACCAAGATGCTATTGGGCAAGCCGAACTCACCCAAACAATTGCCCCGGAAACCACGATCGCCGCACTCCTAGAACAACTTCTCCAACAATATCCGCAACTCGAACCCTGGCGGCATCTCACCCGATTCGGCGTAAACCTAGCCTTTGTCACCGCGGATACCATCCTTCAAGACGGCGATGAGGTTGTCTTAATTCCACCTGTCAGCGGCGGCTAGCCATACAGCAATCCTCACTTCATAAATTATCCCGACTAAAAAGGTCGGCTATGTTTGACTTCAGTAGAAATGACAGGTAAAGTCATGTTCATACAGTGAAAACAAAGCATTATCTAACCCTTAGGAGCTTGTAAGACATGACCACAACCCTCAACTCGACCGCTTCATTTACCTTGGCTTTTGAAGCGCTTAAGTGCAAAGAGTGCGGCGCAGAGTATGAAGCAAAGGCCATTCACGTTTGTGAAGAGTGTTTTGGTCCGTTGGAAGTGAAGTACAACTACGAAATTCTGAAGCAAACGGTCAGCCGTGAGACCATTGAAGCTGGACCCAATTCCATTTGGCGCTACCGTGCATTTCTTCCGGTCGCTACTGATAATTACATTGATGTCGGAACTGGCATGACCCCGCTGATCGAAGCCAAACGATTGGGCCGTCGCCTCGGGTTGAAAAAGCTTTACATCAAAAATGATGCCGTCAACATGCCCACCCTAAGCTTCAAGGATCGGGTCGTATCGGTTGCCTTGTCTCGCGCTCGTGAATTGGGCTTTACAACTGTTGCCTGCGCAAGTACTGGAAACTTGGCGAACTCCACTGCCGCGATCGCAGCCCATGCAGGGTTGGATTGCTGTGTGTTCATTCCATCTGATTTGGAAGCTGGAAAAGTCATGGGGACTTTGATTTACAACCCAACCTTGATTTCGGTCAATGGTAACTATGACCAAGTAAACCGTCTTTGTTCTGAGGTGGCCAACACACACGGCTGGGGATTTGTAAATATCAATCTTCGTCCTTATTACTCCGAAGGGTCCAAGACTCTAGGGTTTGAGGTGGCTGAACAATTGGGCTGGAAACTTCCAGATCACATCGTTGCACCGTTGGCATCGGGTTCTTTGTTTACTAAAATTTATAAAGGTTTCCGTGAGTTTGTGGAAGTGGGCCTCGTTGAAGACAAAGCGGTGCGTTTCAGCGGTGCCCAAGCGGAAGGTTGTTCTCCCATTGCCCAAGCATTCCGCGAAGGTCGTGACTTTATTTCCCCTGTTAAGCCAGACACCATTGCGAAATCAATCGCGATCGGAAACCCGGCGGATGGCGTGTATGCCCTTGAACTAGCACGCAAAACTAATGGAAACATTGAATCGGTCAACGATGTTGAAATCATTGCGGGCATGAAGCTTTTGGCAGAAACCGAAGGCATCTTCACCGAAACTGCTGGCGGAACAACAATCGCAACGCTGCAAAAATTGGTGGAAGCGGGCAAAATCAATCCTGATGAAGTTACGGTGGTGTATATCACTGGAAATGGATTGAAAACGCTAGAAGCAGTTAAAGGCGAGTTGTCCGAACCGTTCACAATTGATCCTAAATTGGATGAATTTGAGCGTGCATTAGAGCGGTCCCGCACGCTTGAGCGTCTGGAATGGCAGCAGGCAATGGTTTAATTTTTACGGCCTAATATTTGAGGCGACGATCGTTATAGCCATCATCATGAATTGATAATCTTTGATTGATAAGATTCTCGATCGTCGTCTTAAAAGCACCTTCAATTTAATTGGTTACGGTTCAATTCATTTCCCCCTTGATTCATGTCTATTAAAGTTCTCATTCCTACTCCACTCCAAAAGTTCGTCGGCGACAAGTCTGCCCTCGAATGTGATGCTACGACGATTTCTAATCTGGTTGAAGTTTTAGAAGTTCAGCATCCCGGTATTAAGGCACGGCTTTGTGATGACAGCGGAAAACTCCGTCGCTTTGTGAATTTTTACCTAAATAGTGAAGATATTCGATTTATGGAAAATGAAGCAACCGAGTTGTCCGATGGCGATGAAGTCAGCATTGTCCCGGCGATCGCAGGCGGCTGATGATAGAAGTCATTAAGCGTTTAGATTTTTAAAAGGTTACCTGAGTCATGTCCCGATCGTCTTTTCAAGTGGGATTCGGACCTGTCAATCAGACCCTATAAGTTTCACTGTATTGATACGGCTAAGAGGGTCATGCTTCTTAGCCAATTTTTTTTACCTGTTTAGAAATGAAGACTGATACCAGACTGAAGAAAATTTGCCGCTCGGTCAGGGATGGCGATTGATTGTTCTACTACTTGTTAGGCCATTCCTCACCGTGACTATACCGAAAGCCCCCGGTCCGCTTATTCTTGGGAATCACCTTACGGACCATACGATCGATAACAACTTGCTAGTCATCTGAGATCTCGATTTGTAATTCACACAGATTACCGTGGGTTGATATTCAAAATCTCGTGATAAGCTCCTGTAAGCTCATTTGTTCTTTTTTCACGATGGCTAACATACCTCATCCAGTTCAATATCAGGGCAGCAAGCGAAACCTCGCAGCATATATTCTTAAGTTTCTGCCTAGCCGAGTAGAGAGGTTGATAGAACCTTTCGCTGGAACTGCGGCAATTAGCATCGCTGCTGCTGCCGAACAACGTGCTCAAAACTTCTGGTTAAACGATTTGAATAATCCGCTTATCGAATTGTTTAAGCTCATTATAGAGAATCCAGGTGATATGGCAGATGCCTATGCAGATATATGGAGCGAACAGCATTCTGATTCGATAGGTCATTATTTTGAAGTCAGAAAAAAATTTAATAAAACAAACGATCCAAAACTATTTCTATATTTGCTAGCACGATGTGTAAAAGGGGCTGTTCGGTATAATTCTGGAGGTTTATTTAATCAAAGTCCCGATAAAAGGAGAAAAGGAACACAACCCGCAACAATGAGAAAAAATATAGAAGGGGTGTCCAGCCTTCTAAAAGGCAAATGCCAATTTACGTCGCTGGATTATAAACAATTACTAACCAAAGTCCAAAATTATGATTTCGTTTATATGGATCCCCCTTATCAAGGAGTGTGTGGGGGTAAAGATTCAAGATATTTCTCTGGAATTGATTTTGAAGAATTCGTTTTAGCCCTTGAACACCTAAATGAAAGAGGAATAGCATTTGCAATTAGTTATGATGGCAGGCTGGGCAACAAAACCTTTGGCAGAGCATTACCCGAAAGCTTAGGACTCAAGAGAATTGAAATCGAAGCTGGACGGTCTTCGCAATCAACCCTACTAGGTAGAACGGAAACAACTATAGAGTCTTTGTACTTGTCGCCAGATTTAATAAGCCGACAATTTGCAAACCTGACAAGCTATATTAACAACGCACCAAAGCAACTGACTCTTCTAGAAAAGCATGGACACTTATCAACAGCTACCCAATGACTTTGTGCAACTCTGTCAGTCGGTGACAGCAAAAAGACCAAAAGCCGTTATCGACCATATTTTACAATACGGTTTTATTACAACTGAAGATTTAAAGGAAACCTATGGCTATAACCATCCTCCAAGAGCTGCTAGAGACGTTCGGGAGAATGGTATTCCACTAGAAACCTTTCGAGTAACAGGAAGCGACGGAAGAAAGATAGCTGCTTACAGATTCGGAGATGTCAGCAAAGCTAGGTTTTCTAGATTCTCTGGTAGAACAGGCTTGTCAAAACAGATTAAAGATGAATTGATTAGGCAATATGGTTGTAAATGCTTTATTTATTTGGAAGAAGTTAGCGAACGCGAATTGTAAATAGATCATCGCGTCCCGTTTGAAGTTGATGGTGAATCAGATTTAGAGCCAGAAAACTTTATGTTGCTCTGCGGTTCTGCTAATAGAGCAAAATCTTGGTCATGTGAGCGTTGCGACAATTGGATTGGTGTTAAAGATAAGTCTATTTGCTTATCATGCTACTGGGCATATCCAGAAAACTATGCCCATATTGCGATGCGTCAAGTTAGGAGAGTAGATCTTTTGTGGGAAGGAGATGATGTAGAAATCTATGAAAAATTAAAGCTAAGAGCGATCGATTTAGAAAAAAAAAACCCTGCGTTTGTTAAAGAAATTATTGAACGAGAAATAGGGAGCAGTGGTAATGGCTAACAATGCGTCGGAGCGAACATACTCAAAACGTTGGCGATAACTCAAAAATTCCTTCTGCCGCTCAACTTCACCCTTCACGATACTGTGGATATACCGGAAGCCGCGCCTCCAAACTCCATCCCGCTGGATTCAAAATCTGCCTTAATTTTTCTGCCGTTGGATGGGGATAGTCGGGATTGACTTCATCGATCGGACTAATTCCACCCAAATCTCGCGCCCCTGCGTTTAAACAATCCAGCAACACGTCAGGTAACGCAATTAGATTGGGAGGGACTTGAATGGTGATAGAACTTGGCAAAATGCGTCGAGCCAAGCTCACAACATCTGGTAATCGCTGTAAATCAAATCCCGTTGCATTCAATACTTCTTGACCACCAGGACTATAGGGCTGAAGAATACATTCTTGCAAATGCCCATACTGTAAATGAACATTCGCAATAATTTCTAGACTTTCGATCCAATCTGATGATGTCTCTCCCAATCCTAAAAGAATACCCGTAGTAAATGGAATGTTCAATTGTCCGGCTTGTTGCAGTTGGTTCAATCGATAATAGGGGTCTTTGCTTGGGGAATGACGGTGAACGCTCTCTAATAAGCGGGGTGTAAATTGCTCCAACATTAACCCCATTGAAACATTCACTTCTTTCAACTGTGTCATTTCATCAAAGGCTAGCGGTCCCACATTGGTATGAGGCAAAAAACCCAAGGATAGTGCGAGTCTGCATAGTTCAATAATATGATTCACCCAATCCGATCGCATTGCGCTGTTTGGATGAACTTCACCACTCAAAATCAAAATCTCACAAACTTCAGGCGGTAACGATCGCAAGGTTTGTTCAGCCTCGACCAAACTCATCCAACCCGATGTCCCGATGTCATGACGAAAGTTGCAATAGGTGCAACGATTGAAGCATTCATAGGTGGGAACGAGAGTATGGGCAGGACTATAGGTGATAATTCGGTTAGGATTAGTCAAAAAATGTCTAAATAATTGGCTAAAAACTCGACAAAAAACTTACTTGTGAGTGTATTTGATTAGTCGTTCAATTAACCGATCGCGTGTTTTACGAGACAACGTGTTGATTGCAGAGCGATCGGCATCCATCGGGTTCACCGCAAGAATATCTTGGCTGGGATAGGTCGCTAAATCCATAGTGTCATTTGCACCGAGATAATCCGCCATCGTCAGCTTCCAGTCTAATCGCAACGCCACTGGACGACCTTTAACGTAGGCATGATATCGAATCATTCGACTAATTAAAGTATTGTTAGAATCGACTTTATTGATTCTCCGGTTAAAGTATCCATTCTCTAGAGGAACCTCTGGAAGTTCAACATAAATTTTTTGAGCAATGTCACCTGTCCGAACCACTTGAGCCGTGACAGTTGTTGCGCTTGTTGTTGAACTTATTACAGCGAAGACTAAAACGATCGCTAGGGTGAGAAAACGAAAATAGCGACGATACATGGCGGTAAAAATAAAAAAATAAGACTTTTCATCCCATCCGGCCTCCCCCTTATTAAGGGGGATTGAGGGGGATCGACCGATCGCTATTCGCCAATAATTTCAGGCTGGGTCATTTCATCAGACATCTCAATAATGGCACGCATGACGGGTTTGACCATAGGGTCATCAATGCCATCAAACTCTTCAAACCGACGACGCTTTGCGCGGTTGGCCACTTGAACAGTGATGCGATAACGGTTGGAAGCCGCATTGATCAGTTCATCGGCACGACGCATGAGCATCTCGCTGTCCATCGTAGATCGACGGGTCATAGAACCGGGAGACTTGGAAGCAGATTTACGGAGAGTCATAAGCAGAACAAAGATTAGCTTTTAGGATTACGTTGCTGTTGTAAGCATCACTCTTCTATTATCGCAGACAGTCTCCAGAACCGACCAATTTCTCAAAATATCGATTTTTCTAAATTGCCGATTTAACCCCCATGCAACATCTCCACCCACCGTTCCTACCGACGTTAAATGCTCAGTCACCGCTTTTACGATCGATTCACCCCAAGCAAGCGACCACCCGGTGGATCGTTTTGGGCGATAGTTTGGTCTATGGCTTTGGGGATGATGTGGGCGGCGGCTGGGTCGAGCGGTTGCGCCGTGGCTGGATGACACCAGAACGATCGCAGCAGGTAATTTACAACTTAGGGGTGCGCGGGGATGGAGTTCGGCAAATCGAACAACGTCTGGAAACTGAATTTACGGTGCGCGGAGAATTGAGAAATCGCCATCCCGATCGCCTGATTTTGTCAGTTGGGACAAATGATTCAGCCAGGCTTGGCAAACGATCGGGTCGCAATATGCTGGAGTTCGAGCAATTCCAACTCCAAATCAAAACTGTACTCGATCGGGCCAAACGTCTCTGTCCGGTGTGGTTTGTGGGTATGGTGCCGATCGATGAACAAAAAATGCCGTTCCTAGATTGCCTCTATTCCAATCACGAGGATCAATTCCGTTACAAAGAAGCGACCCGTCTCGCTTGCAACGATCGGAATATTCCCTATTTGGATCTATTTGATCTGTGGATGGCTAGGGGAGAAACTTGGCGACGACCCTGTTTTACCAGTGATGGGCTACATCCGAATAGTTTGGGTTATATGGCGATCGGACAGGACGTGGCGGATTGGGATGAGTTGCGGGAATTAAAGCTCTAAAAAATTACGAGCAATTAAGTTATTCAAGCGGGCCAGAATTGTGTGAGGATAAATACATAATATTACGGATTGTTAAGCAACCTTCCTGTAATGGACTTGAATTTTGGGTTTAGGAGTGGGATATGGCGGTTTTAGTATTGGGCACGGGCAATCCAGGTAAATTGCGGGAAATGCAGCAGTATTTTGATGCGAGTTCAAACTGGACATTGGAGCTAAAACCGCCAGAAATTGACGTGGATGAGACGGGGACGACGTTTTTAGAGAATGCTTGTTTGAAGGCATCGGAGACTGCGATCGCGACGGGAAAGTGGGCGATTGCGGATGATTCGGGTTTGGCGGTTGATGCCTTGGAGGGTGCACCGGGAATTTTTAGTGCCCGTTATGGGGTGGATGATGCCGATCGGATTTCTCGACTGCTGCGGGAATTGGGCAATTCAACTAATCGATCGGCGCAGTTTGTTTGTGCGATCGCGGTGGCAAATCCTGCGGGTGAAATTGTAATTCAGAATGTGGGAATTTGTCCTGGGGAGATTTTGGGTGAAATTCAGGGCGATGGTGGGTTTGGGTATGATCCAGTGTTTTTTGTGCCTGAAGCGGGAATGACCTATGCCCAGATGCCAGATGATCTGAAGCGTCGCCTAAGTCATCGAGGGCGTGCCTTTGAAGTAGTGATGCCACAGTTGGAGGAAATTGGGAATTTAAAATAATAAATTAGGTTTGGGCATTGGGTTGAACTGTCCATTCAATTAATCAACGAAATTTTGCTGAGATCAAACAATGGGTTGATCAAATTCATCAAAACTTGGAGCCAATCGCTGAGACACCATAAAGCAACGATCGGCTCTATAATCTCTATAACAAAGCTATTATCTCCTCAGCCAACCTGATCATGGCGTATTACCTCCAAGATAAATACATCAGTCTCCTCACTGATTTTGGCTTCAAACGCGTCTTTGGCACTGAACCCAATAAAGCCATCTTGATTGATTTCCTCAATACTCTTCTCCCCGACTACCATCACATTCGAGATCTGACCTTTAAGAATACTGAAAAACTGGGAAATACTCCGATCGATCGTAAAGCCATTTTCGATATTTATTGCCAAGCTGAAAACGGCGATCGTTTCATTGTCGAAATCCAAAAAGCCAAACAAAATTTCTTTAAAGATCGCAGTGTTTACTATTCTACGTTTCCCATTCAAGAACAAGCTCTGCAAGGCGAATGGGATTTTAATCTTACCCCTGTTTATACCGTTGGTGTATTAGATTTCATATTTGATGATCATAAAAATGATGACACGATCGTTCACTTTGTTCAACTTAGAAATCAAAACGGCGAGATCTTCTACGACAAATTGAAGTTTATTTACATCGAATTGCCAAAATTCAAAAAAACGATCGATCAATTAGAAACACATCTCGATAAATGGCTATTCATTCTTAGGAATTTAGCTAATCTGAGTGACCCGCCTCCCGGATCTCTTCAAGAAACGGTCTTCAGTGAACTCTTTGAAGTAGCAGCGATTGCAAATTTCTCACGTCTTGAACAAGACAGCTACCAAAATAGTCTCAAGTACTACCGTGATATGAATAATGTCGTAGATAATGCTCGACAGGAAGGCGTTAAAAAGGGACTAGAGGAAGGGCGACTAGCTGAACGATCGCTCATTTTGAATAGACAACGATCGCTTATATTACGTCTTCTTTCTCGTACTGTAGGCGAACTTACAAATGATTTGACAACTCAAATTAATCAGTTGCCGATCGAAAAACTAGAAGCATTGAATGAAATATTGTTAGATTTTAAGGGGTTAGATGATTTGATTGATTGGTTGAAAGCCAATATCAGCACTCTCTAGTTTGTCAAAATAAGTTTCAGACCTGCGATCGTCAACACGAATGCCAATAGGCGTTTAATTAGGAGGGGTTCAAACCGATTACTGCCCAAATAAGAACCCAATGTCCCACCCACAATTGCACTGATTGCGAATACTGCCGTGAATGACGGAAACGATCGAGTACTACTTAAATTTCCAAGTAGTCCAGCAATAGAATTTACTAAAATGAATAATGCCGAAACAGCCGCCGCAGACTTAACTGTCGCCCATTGATTTAACAATAGTAATGGAGTTAAAAATATTCCGCCGCCCGTTCCGGTCAATCCTGCTAAAAAGCCCAAACCTGCACCAGAAGAGAGTGCGATCGGTCTTTTGGGTTCTTTAATAACAGATTCAACTTTCGATGGATATAAGAAACGCACTGCCGAAAATAGTAATATTACACCCACAATTACTTTGAATAGTTGAGTAGGCAAATTGATATATCCACCCAAAAAAGCAAACGGAATTGCAAATAGTGCAAAAGGCCAAAACAAACGCCAAGAGAAATGGCCCGATCGCCAAAATTGAAAACTCGCAATAGAAGCGACTAATATATTTAGCGCTAATGCGATCGGTTTAATCACCAGCGGAGTGAGACCAAACAAAGACATCACCGCAATATAGCCTGATGCCCCGGCATGACCAACGGATGAATACAAAAAAGCTACAAAAAAAATTGCGATCGTCAATACTGGTAATTGATCATTTGTTAGTTCCATCCCTTAGAAATCCTCACAATTCTCTAAATCCACTACTCGAAAGGCAATGCCTGCTTCACTACGTTCAATACCATAGCCCGCTGCCGTAGCCTCACGTTCCGCTTCCCGCCTGAGGATTGGATCTTGAATCCACAAATTTAATCGATCGAGCCGAGACAACGATCGAACCTCTCGAATAGGGGTAAGCATTTGGGTTGGAAACGATCGAGTTTGAGTCAATGTAGCCATGCTTTTTGTCACTTCACTTTTTGTCACCTCAGTTGTCGTCAGAGTGGACGCTCTGGGCAGCCCATCAGGTTCAATTTCAGAGGCGTATACCCCCGATGAATGCTGCTGTAACATAGGTAACTTTGCCATTACCTGAGCCTGTTCAGTGTCCTGAATTTCAACCCCTGCATCTAGGCGCTGCTTAACATTTTGGAGATAGCGTTGATTTTTTAAACAAAAACTATGCCAATCAATTTCCAAATTGCCATGGTTTTCATATTTTGCATAATGTTTACATATAATTCCCATGACATCCTCCGTTGCCATCGCCCCAAATGCCCGCGCATTAAAATGATCGCCCTTACGCCACACCTCCACCCGATCGCGTACAAAGTCTTCCAATAAAAACCCTGTCTCCGTCAACCAAGGCCCATCGGGATACAACAAATTTGCCTGAACCCGCTGAGGCCGAATTCCCAATGCCGGATCATAATTCACGGGCACTAAGTTCGATGTCTCAAGTTCTGGCAATTGCAGTGCCAACCGATACATCGGACCATCCTGAATCACCCAAGCCCGCCGCATTAGTCGGTTGAGACTGGGCTTCAGAACATAGCGTGAAATGTTTCCCAAGGCTTCAATCTGCTCAAGGGTCAATGCCGTCCGATCGCAATTAAATGCCTGAAAACACAGCACCACCATCACCTTAAGATCATCACCACTTAAGGTCTTAAGCGAAGCCGCAACTTGTAATGGCAATGGAGTGTGAGACGACGACATATAAAACAGGATTTTGGGAAAACAGGATTCAGGAATAAATAACTATTTTAGGACAAAGATACCAGTATTATTTTGGTTCCCAGTGTCCTCTCGTTGCCAATGAGCCAACACTGGAAAATTGTAATTTTACGCCTTAAACTTCGCCTCAATGCGATCCATCGCCTCGTTTACATTTTCGAGGCTATTGAACGCAGAGATTCGGAAATATCCTTCGCCCGCTGCGCCAAAACCAGAACCCGGCGTTCCCACAACATTGCACACACTCAGCAACTTGTCGAAGAAATCCCAGCTTGACAGTCCCTGCGGTGTTTTCACCCACACATAAGGTGCATTTGTTCCGCCGTATACACTAATTCCGATCGCTGTCAATCGGTTTAGAATAATCTTCGCATTCTCCATATAAAACTGGATTAATGCTTTTGTCTGTTCTTGTCCTTCTGGGGAATACACCGCTTCCGCACCACGCTGGACAATGTACGACACGCCATTGAACTTCGTGGACTGACGACGATTCCAAAGTCCCCACAGGTCAACGTCTTGCCCATCCTTAGTTTTTCCCTTCAACGACTTCGGGACAACGGTCATCGCACAACGGGTTCCGGTGAATCCTGCGTTCTTGGAAAACGATCGGAATTCTATCGCACAGTCCCGCGCCCCCTCGATTTCAAAAATTGAATGGGGCATATCGGGATCTTGAATAAATGCCTCATATGCCGCATCAAACAAAATAATCGAACCATGCTTGCGAGCATAGGCAACCCATTCCTCAAGATGCGCTTTCGTTGCCGTTGCCCCCGTTGGATTATTCGGGAAACAAAGGTAGATTAAATCAACTTTTTCCGTAGGAATCGACGCTGTAAAGTTATTTTCAGCAGTGATAGGCAAATATACTAGGCCGTCATATTCGCCCTTGTCATTCATGTCGCCTGTGTTTCCCGCCATCACATTAGTATCCACATAAACTGGATAAACCGGATCTGTGACCGCAATCCGATTATCCGAACCTAAGATGTCTAAAATCGCACCACAATCACATTTAGAGCCATCTGAAATAAAAATCTCAGAGGCATCAATGTCACAGCCGCGTGACTTAAAGTCCTGAGTCGCAATTTTTTCCCGTAGCCATTCGTATCCCTGTTCCGGCCCATAGCCCTTGAATTTGCTACGATCGCCCATATCATGCACCGCCATCACCATCGCATCGCGGCAAGCTTTAGGCAAGGGTTCCGTCACATCACCAATCCCCAGCCGAATAATCTTTGCTTCGGGATTAGCTTGGGCAAATGCACTGACCCGTCGTCCAATTTCTGGGAACAAGTATCCCGCTTTGAGTTTTAGATAATTGTCATTAATTCTTGCCATAGTATCGTTGCTACCCAGTTCCTCTAAGTCATTTATGGGAAATTCACACCGAACAGTTTAGCGTCAAGCGGATGCGTGCTGCATATTGTTGTGGGGAAACTTGGCTGGGCAAAGAATTTATAGTGGTCTGAGTGACTGGATCATCTGAATGATTGAACTATCTGAGTAACGGGACTATCTCTAGCAGCTGGCAACTCAATGGATCCGTCCCTCATCCATCTTTTCCATCAGCAGTTCCAGAGCTTCATAGTCCACCGCTGAGACATAACCCATTTGTATCAATTCAAAGTTGATAGCATTTTCAACCTCTGGAGTCAGACATTTTGTATAAAGGGCTTCTTCGACAAAACGGCGAATAGCAAAGGCAGTATTCATAATGGCCTCATTTGTGAAGGGTTATAGCCCGTGGGGTTATGAACAATTCTCTAGCATTGTTGTCATTTTAGAGGTGATCCATTTGACCTATGAATTGTAATTAATATCACCTCTCAATAATGGCAAAAGATCGCTATCCTAGACACCGCATAAGCCGATCGTGATTCGATATAATTCAAACTCATCTTCAAGCTTTAACAATATCAACACAACTCAATACCAACGATTCATCCCGATTTAATACCAATAACTCACTCTTATAGGAGATGAAGAACAATCCAGAATCTGGCATATTGTTGATCTTGATTGCCTAGGCGCTGATTCTCTACCATTCAGTCGATCGAAAGATCAAACTTCTTTTATGTCTCCTAAGTCACACTTTTAGGAGGCACTTACGAAAAGTTTAAGGTTTTACGGGGAGAGTGAAGATTTGGATAATGAATCTCCTAATTTCGCCGTTCTGGATGAAGTGCAGTTATCGTGAAGGTAATCAAGGTTTACAAATTTCCAAGCAATTTTCTTCAGAGGTTTCGACTATGCAAAATATGTTTAATCGCCCACTAATCTTAACAGCTCTCCCGGTTCTGACTCAGCCTCAAGAAAATACGGTGATTTGTCCTCAGGGACATGTCAATTCAACCAATGTCTTCGCATTCCAAGACCAATTAACGAAAGCCATGATGTCTCCGGGTTCCGTGTCATTGATAGTGGACATGAGCCAGGTCGAGTCCCTTGATAGTGCGGCATTGATGAGCCTGGTTTCTACCTTGAGTCTCGCTCAGCGTCTCAACAAACGCTTTAGTCTTTGTTCCCTTTCAGCTCCAGCTCGGATTCTTTTTGAATTAACGCAGCTTGACCGTGCATTTGAGATCAATGAGTTCGCAACTATTGCAGCTTAGTGGATCTACGAATTGTGTCAATTTTGTATTGTTATTGTTCTTAACCGCCCCGTTTGGGTAGATGGTATAAAGCTTCTAGACTTGATAGTAGTCCGAATCTAGCTTAAATAGTTCCAGTATTAAAATTATGTAAGTTAAAAGGGAGGCCCGATCGGAGTCTCCTTTTTAGTCTATGAATATTTAGTCGATTGATTTTATTGGAATAAGTAGAGGGATTTCAAGTTGAAACTGTCTGAGGGACGATCGCCCGTTCTGTATACTGAATTTCAATGATTCATGCTTTATAGATAATGAGGTCGGTCGCCGTGGCGGTTGCAGTTGAACGCTTAATCACAACAGACATCCATCGTCCGGCTCGGTATCTGGGCAACGAACTCGGGGCCGTCCATAAAGATTGGGATACTGCAACAGTACGCTGGGCATTGACCTATCCCGAAATTTACGAGGTTGGCTCCTCCAATCTGGGGCATATCATCCTCTATAGCATTATCAATACTCAGCCTCGCCAACTGTGCGATCGGTCCTATTTACCAGCAGGGGATCTTGCTATTAGACTCCGGGACACAAATACGCCACTCTTTGCCGTTGAGTCAAAACGATCGTTATCTGACTTTGATATTTTAGGATTTAGCTTGTCCTATGAGTTGGGGGCGACCAATATTTTAGAAATGCTGGATTTGGCTCAAATTCCCCTAATGTCGTGCGATCGGCAGTCGGGAAACTATCCACTTGTTTTTGCGGGAGGCCAGACGGCTACGTCAAATCCAGAACCCTATGCAGATTTTCTGGATTTCATTGTCATGGGCGATGGCGAAGAATTGTTGCCGGAAATTGGGCTAGTGCTAGAAGAAGGAAAACTTGCGGGATTAGCCCGTGCAGATTTGCTACTCGATTTGGCTCAAGTTCCCGGTGTTTATGTGCCCATGTTCTATGACTCGAATCCTGATGGTTCGGTGACGCGAAATCGTGATGATGTGCCGAGGCGAATTCTGAGACGAGTGGCGACGCCAATTCCGGCCTATTCGATTGGTCTGGTGCCCTATGTTGAGACGGTTCACGATCGGCTCACCATTGAAATTCGTCGGGGCTGTACGCGGGGCTGTCGGTTTTGTCAGCCGGGAATGTTGACCCGTCCAGCGCGAGATGTGGCCCCGGAAGAGGTGGTGGAATCGATTGAAACA
>JANXNM010000088.1 GCA_025354065.1 Synechococcales cyanobacterium 340R_concoct_173_sub
TTCTTTCTTTCCCAAGCCCCTTTCAAAATCCCTTCTTCCAAAGATGTTAGATGTTCCTGTGTGTCTTCCGATACTAAATCATCAATATATTGCAGAACATGGTCAATCGTTTTCATGGATATTGTGCGGTTTGACGGGAAATATTGCAGTAATTATACCAAATCAAACCAAGAGTGAACTAAATTGCACCTAAAATCATACTGAAAGACACTCGCAGCTAATTGTCACAAAGATAAACATCAACTAATGTTTAATTCATGGGGAGAGCAAGCCATCCTATTGAAATGCCTTCCAAGTCATCAGTCCTTAGTTTTATTCTATTTTATTTTAGGGAGATCCCATGCTACTACTCGATAAGCCATCTCAAAAAGCTCCTTTCACCCTCCTCTTCTCCGAAGAACTTGATCCCAGTCTGTACACTGAAGCAATCAAAGACTCTCAGAAGTTGGCAGATACCTACAATCCTGAAACTCAAACATCAGATTTTTCCATCTATGCTGGCACTACCCAGACTTTCGATAATACCTGTTCTGGTATTTGGCAGAGCACAGATGACAGTAATCTATCTGATGATTAATTAATCATTAGCGGCTATCTTTGATTTTTAAGATAGCCTCTGGCACTCATCTCTATATAGGGACGCAATCATAGATCCTGAAATATTAAGGGATTTATATAATCCAAGAACTCAAGCCTCTAATTCTATTAGATATGACCAATTTTTGATATGGAAAAAAGGAAGATCTAGCAAGGCTACATACAAAACCTACTTGGAATACTTATCGTGGACAACATGTGTAAATGCTGCTGAAACTTATTGTTGTTTGTTTATTTATTGGGCGTGAACATGTTGATGACGTTGAAAGTACTGATTACTGATGAGTAACTTTTTAGTTGATTTAGCGAGTTAGGAATTATATGATCCTGATAGTTACCAGAAAGCAAGATACACATACCGATGAAGTTATTAACTCACTATCCAGGAAAAACATCAAAGTATTTAGACTGAATACAGAAGATTTACTTTCTAAGTACAAGATTAACTTTGGTATAAATAAAGACGAATCATGGAAAGCAGGGATTATTGATGAAGTTGGACGTGTTTTAGACCTCACTAAGCAGAAAGTTGCATGGCTGAGAAAACCTGACTTTAACTTTTTTGGTGATCATCCTGATAAATCCGCAGAAGAATTTTTTGCGGAATCTGAAATTAAGGCATTTATCAATAGTATTTACTCTCTGCCTAATATCAAATGGATTAACCCGCCATTCATCGCTAATGGCGCAAAAGTAAAGTTTCAGCAGCTTTTACTAGCAAATAAACTGGGAATCAAGACTCCCAAGACAATCATTACTAACCAACCAGAATTAGCTAAAGAGTTTTTTGTGAGTTGCGGTGAAGAAGTATTAATAAAATCTATTTATACTTCCAATGTCACAATTAATGGCTTAAATCAAGCTATCCCCTCTAGAAAAATTGGCAAAGATCAGTTTTATTCCAATTACCAAAATATTGCCCTGTGTCCCACACAACTGCAGGAGTATATCGAAAAAGCCTTTGAATTGCGGATTACGATCATCGGTCAAAAAGTCTTCGCTGTAAAAATTGACTCGCAAGTTAATGAAGAAACAAAGATCGATTGGCGCTTGCACACTAAGATGAATCCACATTCTATCTACGAGTTACCAGACCATATCGAAAAGTTCTGTATTGACTTTCTCAATAAGCAAGGTTTAGTTTATGGCGCAATGGATTTTATCGTTACACCACAAGGCGAGTATTACTTCTTAGAAAATAATCCTTTTGGACAATATCTTTGGCTCGAAATAGAGACTGGTATTCCACTGACAGAAACCATCTGTGATTTGTTGATTTCTTACGCTCAAGAGTAGCGATCTCTGTTTTGATATTGTTGATTGTGAGATCGCTTGTGTGGTGAAAGTATGGATGTTTTAGGCGATATATGACGAAATTCTAAAACGTTTATAGAACCAACATTCCGCTCGTAAAGGAAGGGTAAAATAATTAACGAAAGCCAGAGTGAAAGCGGAAAGCGAGGAAACAAAGATTAATACAGAGATGCAAGCACCGAACCTAGACCATCTAGGAATCGTAGCAGGAATAATCGATGAAATGGGAATCGTGGAAGAGATCAACAAAAAAGTTGGTCGAAGTTCAAGGGAAAAAGTAAGCGCAGGGGTGATCGTGAAAGCGATGATTCTAAACGGGTTAGGATTTGTATCCGCGCCTCTATATATGTTTAGTAAATTCTTTGAAGGAAAGCAACCGAGCATTTGTTAGGGACAGGAATAACAAGCGAACAAATCAACGACGATCGGATTGGTAAAGTATTAGATGACTTACAAGAAGTATTTTATGGCGATTCATTTAATCTCTTTTCAAGGTGTCATTCAAGTTGTTAATTTATCTCCTTCTCGTCTTCATATTTTAAATTTCTTTTCTACAGCCTGTCAGCGCTACTATTTGCTCCCCGCTCCTGTTTCGTAATTGTTTTTTATCTTCCATTACGAGCGGAATGTGGGTTTTAATGTCTAAATTGAAGATATTTCATCCCCCGTAAAGCGTTGCACGCCCAGCCGGATGATAGATAATATTAAAATCAATAAAAACATTACCAATCCAATCGTGCAGCCATAACTAATCTTCAATTGCTGAAAGGCTTGATTATATACATAATAGACAATAGTACTCGACGCATTGTTTGGCCCACCCCCTGTAATCACATAAATTTCTTCAAATACTTTAGTGGCTGAAATCGCACTAATCACCCCAACCAAAAGCAAATAAGGCCGCATCAATGGAATCGTAATATCAAAATGTTTACGAATACCATCAGAACCATCGATCGCCGCCGCCTCATACAAATCTGCCGGAATCGCCTGTAACCCCGCCAAATACAGCACCATATAGTACCCAAGACCCTTCCACACCGTCACTGCCATCACCGAAAACAGGGCTACCCGAGCGTCCGTCCGCCAACCAACACCAGCTACTCCCAAGGCATTCAGCGCCTGATTCAATAGTCCATTACTATCATAAAGCCACTTCCAAGCAATCCCC
>JANXNM010000100.1 GCA_025354065.1 Synechococcales cyanobacterium 340R_concoct_173_sub
CGTGAAATCATTGCCCAAAACCTAGACTCTGACGACGATCTCAAACAAGCTAAAGCCATTCGCCAGCAGCGCGCCCTAAAAACAATTCAAGCCGAATGGCAACGGTATCAAACTGAACAACAGAGAACAGGTGCGATCGCAGCGGCCATTAGCGAGATTTTGGGCGCAAAGCCAGACGATCAACTCGCGGCATGGCTGCACACCATTGACCCCAACCATCCCAGCCGACTAACGCTCGATCAGCAGCAGCAACTGGCCATTCGTCTCACCAGTATGGCGGCGGGAAGTGAGACATTAAAAGCGATCGCCCAAGGAATTCCCCGTGGACTGGCATCGTGGAAGAATTTAGAACTCAGTTTAGTTCAATGGATGTTTGAGAAATCATCTAATTTAGGGTTTGGGAATCAATCTGAATCGATCGGACCTTGGGGATTATGGTCCAAGACAGTTAAAAGTGATGTACCTGGTTCTTTGTTTGCTTTACTAAATAATACTGAATTGACTATAAGTGATTGGAAAAGTGATATTAGTGATAGTGATTGGGTTGAATTAGCAATTGTATTATTAACCAGTCAGCGTGGGTTAGTGGCTTGGGCGGAAACCCAGCCTTATAATTCAAAAGGTGGACGGCAACTCTGTATTTCAACCTTTTTGACATTTACAGTATTGTGGAGTCAGCTTTCTAGTCATTTTGCCACCTTGCGCCCAAGTTTGCAGGATGTAAGTTTTCAAATAGTCTTACAATTACTACGAAGTTTTTCACAAAAGACTTATTTTCCACTTTATGGTGGAATGGTTGCATTGCTGTCTCAAGGTAGTTTGAATGATTTATTGACCTATTTAGATGAGCCACTTCGACAAGTCGATAAAACCCAAGAAAAAGCCCGAATTTTAACGTTAATTGGGTATTCGCAGCAGGTTGCAAAGTATACGGACAGCGCTGTTGCGTTTCATAAACAAGCCTTAGAGATTGCCCAAGCTGCTGAAGACTATCCCTGCGCTATTGCAAATCTCAATCATCTCAGCCGTACATTTGCCCTCGCAAAAGACTACGATGAATCGCTTCGATATGCACAGCAGGCATTGATTTTAGCAAGGCAAATGGGTGATGCCTTGGGTCAAGCAAATGCGTTGGCGAATACGGGCTACAGTGAAATTTTGCGGGCTAGACAATTCGATCGCCTTGATGAGGATAGTGCTGAGATTCCGATTTCTCAATTGACCCAAGGCTTAAAATTGGCGGCTAGTCAGGACGATCGGGCCAGTCAAGCACTATGTAACAATAGTTTGGGGATTGCGTATGTAATGATCAATCAACCCTCTGAGGCATTACCCTATTTAATCGCAGGATTACAAGCGGCCCAAGAATCGGGCGATCGATATTTGCAGGGAATGAATTTAACATACTTTTCGGCAGCGCAGGCCTTGCTCGGAAAAAGTAATGAAGCATTGTTATCCGCGATTTTAGCCATGTATACTTTAGAACAAATCCAGGCATCCGAATGGCAACAG
>JANXNM010000588.1 GCA_025354065.1 Synechococcales cyanobacterium 340R_concoct_173_sub
CTCAAACACCCGACCATCCGCCAACGTCACCCGCCCGCCCCGCTTCAACTCACCATAAACCGGACCAAACGGAATTCCCAACGCCTTCGCCTTCTCCACATCAAAAATTCCCACCTTATCGCGCTCCGTCACCCGAAACCCATGGGCCGTCACCCGATGCTTCAACAGCGCACAATCCACCCGAAACTCACCATCATCCATCACAAACCCCGGCTTCACCCCATGCACACGCACCGGATAGGACAAATGCGTCTGTGAAAACCGTCTCGCCGCTGCCAAATAATCCCCCAACTCAGGAGGACCATAAATATCGATCTCTGACACCGCTCCCGCCAACCCACAGCTCGCCAACAACCCCATCAACCCAAAAATATGGTCTCCATGCATATGCGTAATAAAAATTCGGCGAATCTGACTCGATCGCAACTCACTCCGTAAAAACTGATGCTGCGTCCCTTCCCCACAATCAAACAACCACACCTCCGATCGCTGCGGCAACCTTAACGCCACACTCGACACATTCCGCGATCGCGTCGGCACCCCAGAACTCGTCCCCAAAAAAGTAATCTCCATCCCCCAATCCCCCACTCACAAAAACGCCGCAATACAACCACTATAAATCCCCCATCCAAAACCACCGTAAAATCAGCCATCCATTAAGACTAGATAATTATAAATCTACAGAATAAAATTAAATTATTATATAGAAATAAGACGAAAATAAGAAACGGGGGAGATTAAAATAAGAGAGTTATGGATTTTTTGTAACAGACCCTATGAAAAAACTCACTGCTTCCCTATCTCGAATTAACGCTAAAGCCTCTCAGATAATAGGACTCAGTTTAATTAGTCTCGCCCTTTGCTTCACCTTATTACTGTTGATCGGTTGGCTTTGCGAGGAAGTCTTGGAAAAAGAGTTTTTTGGATTCGATCGGCAAATTTTACTCAGTATCCACCAATGGGCAACTCCTCCATTAGATTCTCTGATGCTTGCATTGACACGGCTGGGAAACCCAGAGTGGGTGATAGCCGTCGTAATTGCAACGTTAGTTTGGTTTGGCTTAAAGCGAAGATATGCGGAAGTCGTGATGTTTACGATCGCCTTAACTGGAGCATTCGTTTTAAATACAGGAATGAAACTAATTTTTGCGAAACCACGTCCAGAACTTTGGCCAAGATTGATTCCAGAAACATCGTTCAGTTTTCCCAGTGGTCATGCCTTAGGTTCAATGGTTCTCTATGGAGCTTTGGCCTTTCTACTTTCTAAACTATTTCCTCAAAAGTCGCGTATTTTCTATAGTGTAGCCTCTGTTTTGATTGGAGCGATCGGCTTAAGTCGCTTGTACTTAGGGGTTCACTGGCCCACAGATATTTTTGCGGGCTATAGTGTCGGATTTCTCTGGGTGATGATAAATATCGCATTCTTTAATTGGCAAACTCAAATGAAATCTATCAAATAAAAAATGGAGCGTTACTAATTTATATCTTTTTTGTAACACCCAATTTGATTCTATAAATCTGATTTCACCTTAAACCCTTGATCATAGAGTTGCTGATAACCTTGACTCAGTGTATGACGAAGAATAGCCTAACTAAACTCACTTCTAAAGCAAGAGTACATTAGTCTCAACTAAATGTACTCCAATCAAGTCGAGATTTGCGCTTATATACCAGAATAAGATTATTGATAGAGAGACATGATTAGTATTTGATTATTTACTTTACGATCGATCGAAAAACTATAAATACGACCTTTTCCTAATTAAGTTAGCGATTCAATTATAGAGAAATAATTTTACTGCATCATAGTCAGGACAAAAGTCCCATGCGAGATCTGACTGCTGGGAGATAGGATACATCCATGGAAATACAAGAACACAAAAGACTACTATATCTCACACCAAAACTGAAGTAACTGGATGATGTTCCGTACCATAAACTTCAGTCACGTTTACTCTATTCGTCCTTATTTGGAGTCTACTCTCATGAAACGTCAATTATTTGCGATCGTCGCTGGCAGTCTTCTTTTAGTCTCACCTATCATCTCCAAAGTAGCGACGGCTCAAACAACGCCAGCTCCGACAAAAACTGAGCGATCTGGTGAATGGAAGCAGTTAAAACAATCCCTGAATTTGACAGCGGATCAACAAGCGACGTTGAAGCAAATTCGCCAAACAAGTCGGACCCAAATGGAATCCGTCCTGACCGATGCTCAAAAAACTCAACTTGCCGCCGAAAAAGCAGCCCATAAAGCTAATTCAGCGAGCGAAAAAAAGGATGGCCACTATAAAGGTCATAATGGCTGGAAATCTCTTAACTTAACCGATGCCCAGAAAGCTCAAATCAAGTCTATTTGGGAAGCTGCAAAGTCTCAAACTGACGCAGTTTACACTCCTCAACAAAAAGCAATCATGCAACAATTTAGAGCTAGTCACCCTCGTAAGGAAAAAACTACTACCTAGAATTCTACTGACCCTATTGAATGTTCAGAAATAACTAAGACTGAATACTTATAGTATAGCGGCGGCCATTTTGATTAGGACATAGACTAGAGGAAATAACGTTCCCCCTGAGATAATTATGGCTAAAGCTTACAGCTACGATTTCCGTCAGAAAGTGATTGAGTCAATTGAAC
>JANXNM010000199.1 GCA_025354065.1 Synechococcales cyanobacterium 340R_concoct_173_sub
ACGACGAGAAATCAAGTTCCCCATCACAGGTCCAATGTAGTCTTCCGGTGCTTCGACCTCGACTTTCATCACAGGCTCTAGCAAAACCGGAGAAGCTTTCAACACAGCTTCTTTGAGCGCCATCGATCCGGCAATTTTAAAGGCCATTTCGTTGGAGTCAACATCGTGGTATGACCCATCGATCAAAGTGGCTTTCACATCAATCAAAGGATAACCCGCAATCACACCGGATTCGCAAGCTTCTTTCATACCTGCTTCAGCAGGTCCGACATATTCTCTCGGAACCGTACCACCAACGACTTTTGAAACAAACTCAAAGCCGCAACCCGCTTCGCCCGGTTCAACAGTAATCACAACGTGACCATATTGACCTTTACCACCGGATTGACGAACAAATCGTCCTTCTGCTTTGACTAGCTTCCGAATGGTTTCTCGGTAGGCGACTTGAGGCGCACCCACGTCGGCTTCAACCTTGAATTCACGCTTCATGCGATCGACCAGAATCTCTAGGTGAAGTTCACCCATTCCAGCAATCACAGTTTGGTTGGTTTCATGATCAATTCTGACGCGGAACGTTGGATCTTCCTCAGACAAAGCCTTGAGCGCTTTGGAAAGTTTTTCCATATCGCTTTTCGTCTTAGGCTCAACAGCCACCGAAATCACAGGTTCAGGAATGAACAATGACTCCAGAACAATAGTGTCGCCTTCAGGCGCTAGCGTGTCGCCTGTCAACGTGTCCGAAAGGCCAGGAATTGCACCCAAATCTCCGGCACGCAACTCGTCTACATCAATTCGTTCATCCGCTTTCAGGATGATTAAGCGAGAAACTCGCTCTTTCTTATCCTTGGTGGTGTTGTAGATGTAGGTTCCTTTGGATAGAACTCCGGAATAAACCCGAACGAACGTCAAACGACCTACAAACTTGTCAGTCATCACCTTGAATGCGAGGGCTGCCAAGGGTTGATTGTCATCAGCCGGACGCTCCTGGATAGAGCCGTCAGGCATAGTGCCTTGAATGGCCTTGACGTCGATCGGTGCGGGCATATAGTCCACAACCGCATCAAGTAGCTGTTGAACGCCTTTATTCTTAAATGCTGAGCCACAGAACATTGGGACAATAGCACCCGTCAATACACCTGTACGAACCGCCTTCTGGATTTCTGCAACAGTGAATTCTTCACCTGCGAAATACTTTTCCATTAGCGCTTCATCCGTTTCAGCTACAGCTTCGATCAAAATGACACGAAACTCAGCCGCCCGTTCTTTTAGATCATCAGGAATATCAACGACTTCAATATCCTTACCTAAATCGTCTTTGTGGACATAGGCTTTCATTCGCACTAAGTCAACGATTCCTTTGAAGCCTTCTTCAGCACCGATCGGTAACTGCAAAGGCACAGCAGGCGCTTGTAACCGATCTTTCACTTGGCTATAAACCTTATAAAAATCAGCACCTGTTCGATCCATCTTGTTGACGAAGATGACCTTAGGGACGCTGTAGCGATTCGCTTGCTTCCAAACTGTTTCGGACTGAGGCTGAACCCCACCCACGGAACAGAACACGGCAACCACACCATCTAGGACACGCATTGAACGTTCAACTTCGATCGTGAAGTCTACGTGCCCAGGGGTGTCAATGATGTTGATTTTGTGTTCTAGTGCACCCTCTTGAGGCAAGTTTGGTTTCTCAGGATCGCGACGCGTCCATTGGGTGGTGATTGCCGCCGCCGTAATGGTAATACCGCGCTCTTTCTCCTGCTCCATCCAGTCGGTGGTAGCGCCGCCGTCATGGACTTCGCCAATTTTATGGACCACTCCGGAATAGAACAGAATCCGTTCCGTTGTGGTCGTCTTGCCCGCATCA
>JANXNM010000233.1 GCA_025354065.1 Synechococcales cyanobacterium 340R_concoct_173_sub
ATTAGGCCCAAAAATTGCACTATTATCGAAGATTTATCACTAGTTTTCTATCTAATTTTATGCCTAGAACACTATCAATGAAGGTGAATTCGCCCGCTATAACTACGGCAAAATAATGCGATAAAATAGTCGGGCGATCGCAAATCTTGGACTAGCAAAGCCTAATCTTGGAATACAAAGCCTAATCTTGGAATACTAGATACAGTGAAACACCAAGGTCGCTCCAATGGTCAACGACACGTTGCCAAATTTCCATCATCGTTTTCCAGCTTAAGGGTTCAGCTTTCGCCAATCGATCGGCAGCAGAATACAACACCATGATGCAATCGCCTTCCTCCCATTCCAAATCAATCAAACAATCTACAACCGCATCCCAATTCCCACCAAAATAATCTGGAAATTCAAATGTCTTGGCCAATTCAGTAAAGTAACTCGCCTCGCCTTGCGCTTTACGACCATTGAATTCAATTACATCGAATCCCCATTCTATACAATCTCGAATAAATGTCGGACGATCGGTCTCACTATCAATGGAATAAAAGCCCGGAAGTTGCTCCATAGCATCCAAAGAGAATTCTTGAGTGGGTAAATGCGAAGAAATAGTCATTAGAAATAGCTCCTGAATTTAGCCGGGATAAGAGAACACAATTGGTCATCGCTGGGGACTAACGGGAAGCTGAATCAGTGCAAAGGTAGCATAGTGATCGCCAGTGTAATAGTACTCGCGTTGTTGACTGGCGATGATTCTCCGTGCCCCTCGATTTCTAGCGCCGGGCGTTGGAACGGTATATTCCCGATAGTAACCCCGCGCCGCAACGGGCAATCGCTTCTGAAAATTACTAAAAACAGTGCCATCTTTTTGTGGATACGGCCCACCGCGCTGAATTAAACCTAGTGTAGTTTTGGCTTCAGGCGGAAGCTGGTTTAAGGAAACTCTCCGAATTGCGGAGGTGGTGGATAAGGACAAGCGACTCATCATCACGTCGGACGTAATCGTGTCAGACAGAGCTGTCGGCAGCGCAGCACCGCCCATCAGTCCCAAATATGATCCAATAGAGACTCCAACAGCCAAAATTGCACGAGATGCCGACCCGATCGCAACATTCATACCCAAACTACTCCACACCAGCAATTGAACAATGAGCTTAATTTTACTCTAGGATAGAGGGCGAAACAAATTAGAATTTTAGATCATAGACTAGGGAGTTGATTTTATGGATACTCCAGAGCAACTACTATGGAGCTTAGGATTAATTGTAGGAGCCGTCGGGCTTTCAGTCTGGCAGCGGCTTGACCTTGCAATGCCGATTTTGATCGCAGTAGGCCGATCGATTTTGCAAATGATTGTTTTTTGTTATCTATTCGCAATAGTCTTTGCCTTACATTCACCCTGGGCAACCGCGATCGCCGCCCTAACTTTAATTGTTATTTCTAGTCTGCTCTCTAAAAATCAAATTAACAATAGGATTCCATTCTTATTCCCAATGTTGACCGGAATTCTACTCTTCAGTAGCGTTATTACCATGACCTATACCCATCTATTTATAGCGCCCAATTGGAATTGGTTTGAAGCCCGATCGGTTTTGCCGTTTTTAGGAATTATTCTCAGTAGCATGAGCGCTAGTACTAGTGCCGTCACCCAACTGATTAAACGCTTGAATACCCATCGTCTTGAAATTGAAACCTACCTTAGCCTCGGCGCAACCCCAAAACAAGCGATCGCACAATATCAACGGGATGCAGTTCGCAGTGCGATCATGCCCCAAATCAGCGCCTTAACAATTTTAGGATTGGGAATCTTGCCGACCTTTATGTCAGGCGAGTTAATAGCGGACTTAGATCCATTACAGGCCGGAGCTTATCAACTTTTAATACTCTTTATGTCACTATTCGCAACATTGTTAACAACACTATTACTAACCCTAACGATTTCACAACAATTTCTGACAAAGGACGCTCAATTGCTAACATGGTGATGCCTCACTTTTGCTCCATTATTACAAAGCCACCGTTGATGTAGGGTGGAGGGTCGAAGATGGCAACCGACAAATTGCGGCCACGGCTATGCCAGGGGTCATTCAATATCGAGCTTTATTAAATCATTTGTTTCAAATTCCAGGAATCTCTTGTTAACTCGATAGAATTTAAACCGTGTAAAGCTCAGCTACTACATCAACATAAACAAGATTTTCCAGAGCTTTGGGAGTTTCACGATCTCATCTTGCCCGTGACCCAATCTCCACCAGATTTTCGACCGACCTTACCGGAGCCAGCCATGTCCATGATGCAACGATCGATAATCGACCATTCCCCACCGATCGGATCTCCAATATTGGAACCGATTTCTCCAGCTAATCGCTATGTATTACGACTTTTTGTTTCCTGTCGCCACTCGTCCACCGAACTCGCGTTGCGTAATCTCCATCAAGTTTTGGAACGATCGTTATTGCAGCCCTACACGTTACAGGTTATCGATATTTCCAAACATCCTGAGCAAGCCGAATACGATCAAGTCACCGCAACCCCGACATTAATGCGGGTCCATCCACTGCCACTACGACGCATTGTTGGACATTTGGAAAATGATGAGCAACTGCTCCATTTACTCGCCCAATTCGATATAGAAAACTATTAATAAGAAGTAAAATAGAAGTTGCTGGCATTAATATGGATAGCCGATCATGTCAATGCTCAATACCCTAGCCGCCGCCCGCCATGGTGATGATCTTACTCTTGAACAGGGTTTGGAATTATTGTTGACGACGGATACTAATGCAATTTCCCAAATTCGTGACACCGCTGATGCTTTACGACGCGAGCAATCTGGTGATACGGTAACCTATATTGTCAATCGCAATATTAATTACACAAATATTTGTGAGCAGCATTGTAGCTTTTGCGCCTTTCGACGAGATGAAGGGGATGACGGTGCATACTGGCTAGATTTCGGGAAAATTCTGGAAAAAGCTACGATCGCCGTCTCGCAAAATGCAACTGAAATCTGTATGCAGGGCGGTTTGAATTTAGCCGCAAAGCGGAATGGAAAATCTCTTGATTATTACATTCAGTTAGTGAATACAATTTTTTCAAACTATCCACAGCTACACATTCATGCCTTTTCACCCCAAGAAGTTCAGTTTATTGCTCGTGAAGATAGCTTGAGCTATGTTGAGGTGATCCGTGAATTGCAGGCTGCCGGAGTTGGATCGCTTCCAGGAACCGCAGCAGAGGTGTTGGACGATCGAATCCGAAATATCATTTGCCCCGAAAAGATTAATTCACAAACCTGGCGCGAGATTGTAGAACTGGCCCATAGTGAAAACCTGCCCACTACCAGCACCATGATGTCAGGCCACATCGAAACACCGCTGCAACAAATTCAGCATTTAGATCAACTGCGAGAACTGCAAAAACGATCGTATGCCCAAGGCACAACAGGCATCACCGAATTTATTTTGTTGCCGTTCGTCGGTCAAGATGCACCAAAACCCCTGAGAAGTCGGGTAGGCCGAGATCAGCCCGATTTAAATGATGCGCTGCGCTTGATGGCTGTTGCGCGGATTTACTTGGGAAATTGGATCCCAAACCATCAACCCAGTTGGGTCAAACTTGGCTTATCCGGTGCAACGGAAGCTTTGCAGTGGGGATGTAATGACATTGGCGGAACATTAATGGAAGAACATATCACCAGTATGGCGGGGGCTATGGGCGGAACCTGTCAAACGGTGGAGGATTTGCAGGCGGCGATCGGATCAATCGGTCGCCCCTTTGCAGAACGGACAACCCTGTACGATCGGGTTTGAAGCGCTGAGATTATCTTAAATAAGAGATCTCCATCGGGAAATCGCAGCCTACGATAGAATTAGGACTCACTTGATTCCTTTATCTTCAGTAGTTTTATGTCAGTTCGAGTTCGCATTGCTCCGAGTCCTACGGGAAACCTCCACATCGGTACTGCTCGCACAGCGGTGTTCAATTGGCTCTATGCCAAAAATAATGGCGGAACATTCATTCTGCGGATCGAAGACACCGACCTCGAACGATCGAAACCTGAATTTACCCAAAATATTCTCGATGGCTTGAAATGGCTAGGCTTAAATTGGGATGAAGGTCCAGTCTTTCAGACCGATCGGACAGATCTCTACCAAGCCAAAATCCAAGAATTACTCAACAAAGGCTTAGTCTATCGCGCCTACGATTCGCCAGAAGAACTAGAAATTATGCGCGCCCGTCAAAAAGCCCGTAACGAAGCCCCACGCTACGACAACCGCCACCGAAACCTAACACCAGATCAAATTGCTGCATTTGAGGCTGAAGGTCGTCCGGCAGTCATTCGGTTTAAAATTGAAGACGATCGGGAAATCATCTGGACGGATTTAGTTCGGGGCAAAGTCTCCTGGAAAGGTCGCGATTTAGGCGGCGATATGGTAATTGCTCGGGCGGCGGATGTGAGTACTATCGGTGCGCCGTTGTATAACTTTGTCGTTGTTGTTGATGACATTGACATGGCAATTTCCCAAGTGATTCGCGGCGAGGATCATATTGCTAATACACCCAAACAAATTTTGCTCTATGAAGCTCTAGGTGCAACGGTTCCAACCTTTGGCCATACGCCACTAATTTTGAATGAAAAAGGGGCAAAGCTTTCAAAACGCGATGGGGTGACTTCGATTTTTGACTTCCAAAAAATGGGTTATCTCCCAGAAGCAATAGCAAATTATATGAGCCTTTTAGGGTGGTCACCGATCGAGGGAATGAATGAAATTTTCTCTCTTGAAGAAGCGGGAAAAGTATTTAGTTTCGATCGGGTGAACAAAGCGGGCGCAAAGTTTGATTGGGATAAACTCAATTGGATTAATGGTCAATATCTTCATGCAATGCCCGTTCCACAATTGACAGATTTGCTCATTCCCTATTGGCAAGAAGCGGGTTATGGGTTTGATGCTGTGAACGATCGGTCTTGGCTAGAAAAACTTGTGGCGGTCATTGGTGCAAGTTTGGCAAAATTAACGGATGCGGTCGAAATGTCGGCTTATTTATTTAATCCAACGGTCATGCCCACGGATGAAGCCTTAAAGCAATTGGGTCTCGATGGCGTAACGGGAGCGCTAACCGCAGTGTTGGCCGCAATTCCAGCAGAACCTTTAACTGAAGAATCTGCCAAAGCAATCATTGATTTAGTTGTGAAAGAGAATGGCGTTAAAAAAGGATTGGTCATGAAATCCTTACGTGCTGGATTAACCGGATCATTACATGGTCCGGATTTAACGCAATCTTGGTTGTTGTTGAATGCAAAAGGTTGGGATAAAACCCGGTTAGCAGGCGCGATCGCTTAAATTTTATTCCCCGTGCATTCTCGGCGCTATGAGTCTATGGGATGTAGAGGAACTTTCTTACCATTCGATCGGTCATTCAAATCCTAATCATTCAAGTTGAGCCTTAACAAATTTCTATGCTATTAAATCGCTGTTTCTCTGTTTGGTCTACTCTTGCCATTGTATTAGCCTTGGGTGCTGGTTTAGGCACTGACTCAGCTCGGGCTGATATTTCCCTCAATCCGGGATTTGGCCAAACATCTATCTCAGGAATAGCAGGCGGGGGAACATCATTGCGAGATGTCGCTGGAAAAGCTGAAACAGCAACTGGGAGTTGTTTGGGATTTGGCAAAGGACAGGCTGATCAAATCCTGCGACTCAATTCGGGATTTCGAGATCTGACGGTGGTGGTTAAAAGTAATATGGACACCACGATCGTTGTCCAAGGTCCAGGCGGAACTTGGTGTAATGATGATTTCCAAGGAAAAAATCCTGGCCTTGATGGTCAGTGGCAAGCTGGGGAATACAAAATATGGATTGGAACACAAGGACGAAATCAATCTGTGAATTATGTGTTGAAAGTGAGTCAAGAATAACGATCGAAAATCAATTAGAATCACCTACTTAAAGTTACTTGAATAGATTTGGCAGGCTTGATAATAATCAAAGTTGTCAAATCTATTTTTTTAACTTGTTTTTTAGTCCTTATCGCCCGTCATGGACATATAATATCGCTCTTCTTAATTTCCCGAAAAATCCTCAATCCCATGTCGCACAAAGGATATAATCCCAAATAAGGATCAGTTCAGGGTTCGAGGCACACGATCGCCAGAAGATCACTCTATGCAGTCCCTCTATGCAGCTCGGGCTATACGGCTCAGAATACGACTCGGAATGCGATGAACCCGACTTGTATATATTTCTGGATGTATCCAACTGTATTCCAACCGTATCTAGTCCTCAATCGTCCTCACCATCCATGCCATTACTTACCCCGATTTCTGCTGGCTTCATCTTAGACAATCGCTATGAAGTGGTTCATTTTCTCGGCTATGGCGGATTTGGACGGACCTATTTGGCTCGCGATCGGCAACGGTTTAATGAATTATGTGTTCTCAAAGAATTCGCACCCCAAATAAGCTCACCGGAAATCCTACGTAAAGCTGCCGAACTATTTCAGCGCGAAGCCGGAACCCTCTATCAGCTTCGCCACCAACAAATCCCAGAATTCCGAGCTATCCTCCAAGCCACCATTGACAGCAACGATGTCTTGTTAATTGTTGAACAATATATTTCAGGCGAAACCTATGAACAATGGGTTGAAGCTGGAAACCGCTTAGACGAAGCTGGAGCAGTACAGTTTTTAAAAGACATACTCCCCGTGTTGAGCTATGTCCACGATCGGGGTGTTATCCATCGAGATATTTCTCCAGACAATTTGATTCGCGAAGCCATTAGCAGCAAACCCTTTCTCATCGATTTCGGCAGCGTCAAACAAATCGCGACCACTGCCATGCAAATCTCCAGCGGTCAATCTGGCTCTAGTCTAAAATCAGCGACCCAAATCCACAAACCCGGATTCTCACCCCCAGAACAACTGTACGGAAACATCACCCCCAGCACAGATCTCTACTCCCTCGCCGTCACAACCTTGGTCCTGATGACCGGACGATCGCCCTTAGAACTCTACGACAGTCAACTAGCACTCTGGCATTGGCGCGATCATTTACACCTCAGTCCTGAATTCTCCAACCTCCTCGATTGCCTCCTCGCCTACCAAGCTACCGATCGTCCCGCAAGCGCCAATAGTGTAAGTCAACTGCTGAAGGCGATCGTACTGCCCGAGATCCCTCCTGGAACCTTAGCTCCCTATATTCCCTCGCCTATCTCCGCGCCCGCTCAATCTGCGGACATCCGCCCCCCCGCATCCCAAATGCGTACTGTTGCCGTCTCCCCCGCCAGTTCAGCCTTTCCCACAACCTATCCTGTCCGAGTCCCCCGAGAAAGCGATCGCCTCAACACCAATAATAATCAAGTCAATCAAAATAACCGTTTTCCAGAAGACGATCGTTTACATCGCCCAACCGATCGCCCAGACGAAGATAGCCTACTTGCTATTATTAAATTGCCATGGAAGCTTCTAGTTTGGCTCCTCAAAGGACTTTGGATGGGCGTTCGGGCGTTCGACTGGGTAATGACTTGGGTCTGGCGGGCGGTTTTGATTGTGGGATTGCTAGCAGGGGGAGCCATGGCCTCATTCTTTTGGAGCAACCGATCGGCACCCCAGGCAGACGTGTCATCGCCTGAACCCGATGCGGCTCAATCCGATACGCCTCAGCCCAACTGGCAGATGCCCAAGCTTCCACAGATTAAATTGCCTAATGTAAAACTACCCGAACTCAACGTACCAACCCTTCCTAACATCAAACTTCCCGACGTGAAGCTCCCCAATTGGGCCACCGCAAAATCCGATCGCTGTGCCGACACGATCGGTCGCTATGAAGAGACGGGCTTAACCAAGGCGGAATTCTACCAGCAAATCAACACCCGTTTTAGCCGTCAACACCCAGAACTCAATGGTCGTAGCCTTAGCTCAAACCCCGAAGATGCAGGACTACGACAAGATTGGTGTTCGATCGCGGAGCAAATTCTAGCGGATGCGCCCAAACCACGATAAGAAACTACGATCGCATTCTAATCGCACTCTATTTGTTCCCTAATCTGTGACAGATTTTCATCATGGACAACATCATGCCCAATGAGACAAGGTAGAATGTAGAGTGGAGTTAACAAAACTTCTTGATTCCTTCTGTTTAATGTAGGGTCAGATAGCTTAACACCTGGCACTTAGCCAGACTGTTCACAAGAGGAGCACCCGAATCTATGCCGCAGCTTGAGATGATGTCAGCACTCGATTACCAAAGTGACGTCTATAAAGACGCTTACAGTCGCATCAATGCGATCGTCATCGAAGGTGAAGAGGAAGCCTACTGCAATTACAACCAATTGGCTGGTTTGATGCCAACGGATGCAGTAGAGCTACAAAAACTCGCCAAAATGGAGTTTAAGCACAAGAAAGGATTCGAGGCTTGTGGCAGAAATCTCGGGGTAACGCCTGACATTCCGTTCGCAAAAGAATTCTTTTCTAGCCTACACGGAAACTTCCAAGCAGCCGCTGCCACTGGAAACATCGTCACTTGTCTGCTGATTCAATCTCTAATTATTGAATGTTTTGCGATCGCTGCCTACAACATCTATATCCCCGTCGCTGACGATTTTGCCCGCAAAATTACTGAAGGCGTGGTTAAAGACGAGTACTTGCATCTGAACTACGGGGAAGAATGGCTCAAAGCCAATTTCTCGACCGCTCGCGAGGAGCTAGAAACGGCCAACAAGCAAAATCTTCCCTTAGTCTGGAAAATGCTGAACCAGGTCGCTAAAGATGCGCTCGAACTCGGCATGGAACGTGAAGCATTGATTGAAGACTTTATGATTGCGTACGGCGAAGCCCTCGCGAACATCGGGTTTACCACTCGCGACATCATGCGGATGTCAGCCTACGGGTTGGCCGCTGTCTAGATTTTCACGGCAGTCTGATGCTTAGCTAATCCTGTGCATCAGGCTTATTGTTTTCTGGGATAGGGCATCGGCTTTGTCCCTGATCAGTCTGTCTGGTCAGTTTCGTCTACCATCCCCTATCTCGCCGCAATCATGTTTGGTTTAATCGGTCATCTCACCAGCTTGGATCACGCCCAATCCGTCGCACGCGACTTGGGGTATCCCGAATATGCGGATCAAGACTTGGAATTCTGGTGCAGTGCGCCCCCTCAAATTGTGGACGAAATAACCGTCACTAGTGCTACAGGACAAGTGATTGAAGGACGTTATGTGGAATCCTGCTTCCTACCGGAAATGCTAGCCACTCGCCGCTTTAAAGCCGCCACAAGGAAAATCATCAATGCCATGGTTCATGCCCAAAAAAATGGCTTGGATATTACTGCTCTCGGTGGATTTTCTTCCATTATTTTTGAAAATTTTGACCTATCTCAACTCAAACAAGTTCGCAATGTCACGCTGAACTTCGAAAAATTCACTACAGGCAATACCCACACGGCCTACATCATTGCTCGTCAAGTGGAACAGGCCTCCAAACAATTGGGCATGAATCTTTCGGACTGTACGATCGCGGTCTGTGGTGCTACGGGTGACATTGGGAGTGCTGTGTGCCGTTGGATTAACAAGCGTTTAGACGTAAAAGAATTACTTATGATCGCTCGTAACCCCGAACGACTTCTAGCGCTCCAAGATGAACTCGGACGCGGGAAAGTGATGACTTTGGATGAGTCTTTACCGCAGGCTGACATTGTGGTTTGGGTGGCCAGTATGCCAAAGGGCGTAGAAATCGATCCGACGACCTTAAAGCAGCCTTGTTTGTTAATTGATGGCGGGTATCCAAAAAATCTCGCCACTAAAGTAAAGCATCCCGGCATTCATGTTTTGAATGGCGGCATTGTGGAGCATTCTCTAGACATCGACTGGAAAATTATGGGTATTGTGAACATGGATGTTCCAGCGCGTCAGTTATTTGCTTGTTTTGCTGAGGCGATGCTGTTGGAATTTGAGAAGTGGCACACTAATTTTTCCTGGGGACGCAATATGATCACCGTGGAAAAAATGGATCAAATCGGTGAAGCCTCAATCCGCCATGGTTTCAGACCCTTGTTGCTTGAAACGATTTAGTCTTAGTTTAAATACGATCGGCGGGGCGACACCACAAGAGTCTCGTCCTGTCCACCCGACCACAATTTTACTAATCCTCGCGCCTTCTCCAGGCAGATTTTTCCGCCCGCTTGATGTTGAACTCTTAACGAGGGCGGAATCATTTGTTGACCAAACTGAATCCCTAAGAGAGAACCTAGTAGCGGAGCCGTTAATTCTGGCTGGGGGCTGACCTGTAGAATTCGATTAAAGGCCAATATCCAGTTTCCCGGTGTACTTTGGCTACCGTAGATGGCCAGTGCGATCGATTGTTCAACCGGATTAAGGGAAAGTAGTTGCAGGGAATCACGAGTAGCGGCTAAACTTTCTCGGTGCTTTACGCATTGTCCGACCCAATCTAAAATCTCGTGGTTCAGTACGTCCTGGGTCTGAGTCCAACTAGCATAATCTTGAGGTGTGGGTTTTGAGAGACCTGCGATCGACAAACTTAAGGTTGCATAAAAACTCCACTCGGCAGATATTACCGCAACAGGCTTGTCCATACTAGCTTCAAGGCAGGTTACAACATCACCATAGCTAATATGACCTAACATTACATTAGGAATTCTCAGGATAACCTGATTGTTATTTTTAGGTAATGAAGCGAATGTAGTTGCGATCGTCATTCCCCAAAGTCCACCATGAAATCGATCAAGCAATGAATACATGCAAAAATGTCAGAGGCCCAAAAGTGGCTTGTTGAATTTGACCAGACAATAATCTTAAATTTTAAGGATTCTCCAATGTCTTGGAACCCCCCATACTTATCTCTATTTTTTACCATCTTATTGACCGCTGTCCCTGTGCTGTCCGGAGTGCTGCCCGGAGTATTACCCGCTCAAGCCAGCCGCCCCTTACTTAAATTGGGGAGTCAAGGCGTTGATGTCTTGGAAGTTCAGGCATTACTTCAGTTATTGGGCTACTACGGTGGCGAGCTACATGGCACCTACACGGACAACACCGAACGGGCCGTGACCGAGTTTCAAAAAAGCGCAGGATTAAGCCAGGACGGGATCTTAGGCACCTCGACTTGGAGTAAATTATTGCCCGTTGTGCCCCAATCGGCGGATACAAAGTCTGATACGCCAACCAAGCCCGCACCCCAACCCCTTAAACCAGATATTAAAAAGCCCGATCTGAAATCCAACAGCAAAAGTGAGGAAAGCCGCACACCAATTCTCCGCCGTGGAGCAAAAGGCGATGCTGTGTACCGTCTCCAGCAACGATTAGGCACCTTGGGATTGTTGGCGATCGGTCCAGATGGAGATTTTGGGGAGTTGACAGAGAAAGCTGTTAGAGCGGCCCAACAAAAATATAAACTTGAAGCCGATGGAATTGTGGGTGGTGCGACTTGGAACGCGATCGGGCTTTAATCGATCGATGTAGAAATGCTATGATTACAACCTTAAGTATTGGAAAGTTAATGGTTAAGGTTTGATGTCTAGTTGGCTCGATTGCTTATTTTTAGTCTTCAAGGACTTTCCGCCATACGTTACAACGAATACTATTCGTGAATAATCACAAGACAAGGTTAATTCAACATGAATCAATAGAGTTGGGTACTTTAAGAAATATACCCAAAGATACAGATGAGTTATCTGCCCTAATTCGGTAGTCTAGATCAATTCGATCCCATTCCCTGTCTGATTGGCTTAGTATTCTGACTTTATTATTGCTTTCTCCTTCGATTTCTTTATTGCTTAATTTTTAGGTTTATAACTTCCATGCCTTATCCCTTAAATCGACTGTCCATCTTCGTGGACGGCAACAATATGTTTTATGCCCAACAGAAGAACGGCTGGTTCTTTGATCCTAAACGTGTTCTTGAATATTTTGCAGGTGAAAAAACAAATTTAGACCTTGTAAATGCGTTTTGGTATACCGGACTCAAGGATCCGCAAGACCAGCGTGGGTTCAGAGATGCGTTAATTAGTCTCGGCTATACAGTACGCACTAAAATTTTGAAAGAGTATTATGACGATAATTCGGGCCGCTATTCGCAAAAAGCGAACTTGGATATTGAAATTGTTGTGGATATGTTCAGTACGGTCGATCAATACGATCGGGTGATTTTGTTCAGTGGTGATGGAGACTTTGAACGAGCGATCGAGTTATTGCGGGCTAAAAATACGCATATCACGGTAGTTTCGACTGAGGGAATGATTGCTCGGGAACTGCGAAATGTCACCGATCGGTACATTGATTTGAATGCGATTCGGAGCTATATCGAAAAGGCTGATTACTGAGAGCACCCTTCCCCGGACGCGACGGAAGTTCCGCCCACCCCCACAATTGTGGTCCAACTGACAGAACCTATTGCAAAACCAATACGACGAACATTCTAAATTAAAATTCTAGATTATTTGCCCAAAATCCGAGAATTTTAGACCCTTAGCCTAACCGATCGCCAAAATAAATACCCAATCTTCATCCCAACAAGGCTCTGGAAAAAGATAAATGAGGGTTTTATTAATGTCTTCCTCCACATCGGGCATGTCCTCACGGGCAAACCATCTCGTGAGTTGCAGCATATCGCGATCTCTTAAGGGCGAAATGGGAGCCGCAGAGGTCCATTCGGAGAATGAGGATGAGGACCTCTGACTAACCGAAGATCGGGCAGCCTGATTTAGATACGATCTCCAAGGATTAGTTAGGGGCGTGGGTTCCATAATGAAACTGATTTGAACTAGTTTGAGGGGATCCCCATGATATTTTTTAGAGACTAACTTTATACCTTTCCTGAGAGCGGGAGAAGCGTACTCCTTTGGATGGGATTGCCGTTTTCCGATTCAGGAAGGATCTTCTATGCTTAATGGATGAATGCACGATGCCTCGTCGTTTGTACTCTATACGATCGCGATCGCTTGTCTTAGATGAATTGTATCAACTGCTTAGGATTTCACTTATGAATTCTCTTCCTCCCACAAAGCCAACCTCCACCTATCGGGGGACTTCCGCACTTCCTTTGCTTGGGGCGGGCTTTCGCAGGCTGCTCTGGATTGGGCTTTTTGTTTGGATATTGGGGTCTTTGGGGTTAGGTTGGCTAGTGAAGGCGGTCGGAGCGTTGGTAATAGTATTAGTTGCGTTACCGATCGTGGGCGTAATTTTTGGATTTTGGTGGATCCGAAAAAATATTGCAGTGGGAGACTGTCCAGTCTGCGGATATGCCGTAAATGGTATAAATGGAAGCCAACTTGGATGCCCTAATTGCGGGGAAGCATTACGAGTTGAAAATCTCCAATTTATTCGACTCGCCACCGAGGGAACAATAGATGTGATGGCCGTGGATGTAATGGATGTGGATGGGATGCCAGTCAAGACAATGGATGTCTCGGCGATCGATGTCTCATCTCAGTCTATTGATTGAGTAAACTTTTTGAATGAATAGTAATAAGGCTCGGCGATGTTTCCGAAAGTCCACGGCGATCGGCTGATAGACTAGCATTTGATTCATCCATCAGAACAAGAGAGTCCAAATCGCCGTGGCACAGGTTGTTTTTGAGAATGTCTATAAGAGCTATCAGAAGAACAGAAATGATGACCGCGAACCGGGTGGGGCTGTGTTGCGATCTATCAATCTTCGGATCCATGATGGTGAATTTATGGTGTTGGTGGGTCCGTCGGGCTGCGGGAAAAGCACGTTGCTGCGGATGATTGCGGGGCTTGAAGACATTACGGGCGGGACAATTTCGGTGGGCGATCGGGTTGTGAATGCTTTGCCACCAAAAGATCGCGATATTGCCATGGTGTTTCAGAGTTATGCGCTATATCCCCACATGACGGTATACGACAATTTGGCCTTTGGACTGCGGCGCGCTGCCAATCAAGACAATAGGACAACGGTTGGTAAATCAACGGACGGTAAATCTAGAGCAACTCTTCATCCTGCGATCGAGACCTTTCTGGTTGAATTCAGTCGCAAATTACCAAAAGGCTGGCAGTATGTTACCGATCGCGAACGGGAAATCGATCGGCGCGTCAGACTTGTGGCGCAGTCCTTGCAGATCGAAGGCTTACTCACCCGACTTCCCAAGCAGCTTTCTGGCGGTCAAATGCAGCGAGTTGCCTTAGGTCGGGCCATGGCGCGGAATCCCCAAGTTTTTCTGATGGATGAGCCGTTATCGAACTTGGATGCAAAACTTCGGGCCGAAACCCGATCGGAGATTGTCCAACTTCAGCGAAAACTCGGCACTACTACCGTCTACGTTACCCACGACCAAACTGAGGCGATGACGATGGGCGATCGGATTGCGGTGTTAAATAATGGCCAGATCCAGCAGCTTGCGACCCCATTAGAACTCTACAATCGCCCGATTAATCGCTTTGTCGCCGAATTTATTGGCTCACCGCCTATGAACTTTATTCCCGTACAAGTTAAAGCTCCCCTTTTAATTCAACGCTTAGGGAATGAACCGGGAAATGAATTTCGGATGACGCTCCTAGAAAAATATGAACCGTTATTAGCTGGATATGATGGCCAGGATGTTCATTTAGGCGTGCGACCGGAGCACTTTAGTTATGGCGTTCCGGCTCCAAAAAATATCTCGATTCAAGTGGAAATGACGGAGGCACTGGGTAGCGAAACTTATATTTATGGACGGTTAATTAACAGTTCGCTGACTAATAGTTTAGAAGAGGGGCTTAGTAATAGAAATATCCCGATCGTCGCTAAAATGAGTGCTGATCGGGATATTCGGGTAGGAGAAATAGTATGGCTATCGATCGCGCCTGATAAGTTACATCTGTTTGATCCAGGAACGGGGTTGGCTATTCGCTGACTAAGCAGACCTTTAACTAACCAAACCAATTTGAGGCCATGAGGCTAGTGTCGGTAATGCTGGTCACCTTATGTTCAAGAGACTGACTTCTTAGAAACTGACTAATTCCACGGTGAATGGTCGTTTCAGCATTTACAAGAATGGCCGTTGGGGAGGAAGGCGTGAATTCAGGGCTAGTAATATCGACGCTGGTGTAAATGCTAGGAATACGATTAAGAACGTAAGCAACGAGTTCTTGGCGATGATCTGGGTGGGCGAAGATTTGCTGATAGGGATGATGGGGGTAGGTTTCCAAGACCTCATTAATTTTTTGCTGGATGATGCTCTGGGTTTGGTTGATTAGAGTGTTCATAAGATGCCTAGAGTGTAGTTGAAGGGCAAAATCAAATAGGTTTTTCACACACACTTTTGATTATCATGCGATCGACAATCTAACGTTTGCCTACTAGTTTTGATCTAAATTGAAATTGTAAATTCATGTAAACTAGAGTATTGAACTCTATCTTCTATCTTCTTCAAAGATAAATTCAGAGGGTGATATTTCTTTTTGCAAATCTATCAGAAGCGCATGAAATTGCTCTCCATCGTCTGCATTAAGTACAGCAGGGTTAAGAAAACCTAATTCAATATGTTTGGCAATCTTGGAAGCTCTCATAAACCCGAAGATCTCCAACGAACCTGACAAGGTATGAGCTTCATGTCGTGCGGCTACTAAGCAGTGACTTTCGGCAGTGGGTTGAAATTCTGGAGTAAGCAGGCTAGTAATGCCAACCTGGACCGTTTCGATATGAGATTGAATTCGATCGTATGACTGCATCCAGATTTGTCGGATTAGCGCTTGAGTCGGTTCTGGATCAGTTTTTCGAATAGCCATAATGTTATTGTCCTCAAAAGACGATTCATAAGTACGAATATCAGTAGTTTCAGGCTTAATTTCAGTCGAGTTCACGATGGGACAGGACCGATTATGCTGTTGTAGATTCAGAAAATCCATAATGGTGGTGACCGTTGTAGATCATCTTCGACTAATAATGTTTGATGATATTTTTATCCTTAATGATTGCCGCCTATCAAAAGTGTGATTTATAGATTGTCTTCAACTTAATAAATTAATAAAATATTAATTCAAGAACTTTTCAAATGCCCTCTTAACTTGTAATTTAACGATCTGATTTCAGACTCCTCCTGAAAAGGTGACGTTTTAATTAAGTAATTTAATAAATAAAAAATCCCCCTTAATGGAAAAGGAGGATAAATCGAATTGAACGTATTTTATGCGATCGAGTAAATTATAGAAATAATTTAGAAATTACTTCTCTTGATTATTTAGAAGCTGTGCGATCGCCTTACGCTCAGCAGAGGGAGTGGTGGGAATTACCGATCGGGTATCGGTAATTAACCAATCCAATGATGCGGCTTGAACATCTATTGTGGCTCCTGTCTTATCAACACAATAGCGACCAAATACTAGCTTGTCAGCCAGCCTAGCCCCAGCGCCCAAACGCGAATAATCAAAAATCACGCTGTTATCGACCGTGGCTCCACTGCACACATGACAATTTTGTCCAATCATTGACGGCCCAATAATCGTTGCGCCATCTTCAATGCGAGTCATAGAACCGATATATACCGGACCTGTAATATTCACCTTGTCCCAATTCACAGAAACATTTAATCCTGTGTAAATGCCGGGTTTTACTTGTTTACCGGGCACCGAAACATTTTTAACTTCTCCTTTCAAAACCGATCGAATCGCGTGCCAATAATCGGGCACTTTGCCAATATCAACCCATTCAAATTCCATCGGCAACCCATAAAATGCTGCACCCATTTCGACTAATTTCGGAAATAAATCTCCACCAATATCAAACTCTTGACCGGATGGAATGTAGTTTAAGATTTCCGGCTCGAAGATATAAATTCCAGTATTAATGGTGTTGCTGAGTGCTTCTTCAACGGAGGGTTTTTCTTGGAAAGTCTGAATCCGTCCGGTTTCGTCTGTTACCACAACCCCGTAGCTCGACACCTCCTCACGCGGGACCGTTTTCATAATGATGGTTGCGATCGCCCCTTTTTCTCGGTGCCATTTGACTGCTTCCGTTAGATCTAGATCAATTAATGCATCGCCGCACAACACCACAAACGTGTCATCAAAAAATGGATTGAAATCCTGAATCCGCTTCATGCCGCCCGCCGATCCAACGGCTTCCCCCAACAGTTCTCCATCGGCAATCCGGCCTTCAAAAGAGTAGCCAATCTGCACCCCAAAGCGCTGACCATCCCGAAAATAGTCTTCGATTTCCTTGGCCAAATGGCTCACATTGACCATGATTTCGTCAAAGCCGTGTTCTTTCAACAATTCCAGCAAAAACTCCATAACGGGCTTTTGTAAAATGGGAATCATTGGCTTAGGAATCGTATACGTAATAGGACGCACACGAGTCCCTTTTCCTGCCGCGAGGATCATGGCTTTCATAAAAATTCTCTCTAACCGTAAGTTTAATCATTAACATAGTCAAGCTGACTCCTAAGAAAAATTCATACCTCTTCTTAGAAACGTCTTTATTGTAGAATACCCAAATTTACCTACTTTTTGGTCAGAGTAAAGAAAGATTCCTAGACCCAGCAGTTTGTCTCATGTCTGTCCATTAGGAAGAATAGGAGAACAATCAGCAGAATCTCTGTAAATTCAATCGGCCAATACCATGGCACTAAGTTCATCTAAATTAAGATCTTTGATTTGGAGAAGGGTTTTGACCCGCAGATCTTGATAAAAAACGTCTTGGGACAGTTCGACTTTGTTCTGGGCGCTCAACAACAGTAATGCCCAAAAAACGCCGACTTTTTCATGGGTTCTCTCATCTGTGACAATGTGCCGATCGAGTCCGGGAGAGTCTTGAGTACGGGTCGTGAGCCAAAATTCCAACAACAGATCAAAATCAATCCAATCATTGCCCACCGACAATTCATTCCAGTGGCTCACAAAAAACTCCTCTAGCATCACGGCCATTTCGGTCAGATTTTCTTGGTGAGCCAATTGTGCGATCGCCCGAATGGCTTGGGCACGACTTTGGGGTTTTGCCCGACGGACCTTCACCCGCGATCGGTTGCCATTATCTTCTAAGGCCGACGCAATCACCTCAAGCTGACTAATCAATTCTTCTAAGGTCACACGACGACGTTGCGGAGGTTGTGCCACAGCCCGACGACGGAGTTGTTTTTCGAGATTGCGCGGCAACGATCCCGGACCCATCAGATCGTTATCTGAAAAATCTTCATTTGAAAAATCTTCAACAGGCTCATGCCGATCGCTCAAACTATCGGCCTTTAGCAAAATCAACATCGACGCATACAAAAATGCCTGTCCCGACTGAGAAAGATTCGCTTCGTATTGAGTTCGTTGGGTTGCCGTAAAGGGATTTAACTGCGCCAAGAAACGATCGATCACATCGATAACTTTGACATCCCAAGGATCAACTTCGCCTTTTTCAGCCAGGTCTATTAAAAAAGCAACCGCATCATGTGCAAGGGATTGGGCCATAGAACCGCAGGATTACCCAAAAATAGTGCAATTTTTCAGTTCAGACTTTCTAGTTCATGCATTCTAGCAGAGGTTTTTCTAGCTGATTCATACGCAACAGGAATTCGAGATATGGGAAACTAAATATCAACTAAGTTTTCATTATTTTTCGCCCATGAATACCGCTTTCATTACGCTTGCTCTTCCTATTCCCGCCACCATAACCGAACTCTACACCGCTATCGAAACCGCCCTAAGTCATCACGGCGAACCCCTACGCTGGGCCATTACCCGCATCGAACACCAAACCGCCCACATCGAAGCGATCGTTACCACCGTCTAAAACGCTAATTTCTCCCTCTAATTTCTCCTTAATGCCCATGCTTCCTTACACCGTCATGCTCATTGTCCCCACCGGAATTGGGGCCGCCATCGGTGGATATGCCGGAGACGCATTACCAACCGCCAAAGTTATTTCTCAGGTATGCGATCGGCTAATTACCCATCCAAACGTCATGAATGGCGCACAACTCTATTGGAACTTGCCGAATACGCTGTATACCGAAGGCTATGCCCTTGACCAATTTGCCGCAGGCCACTGGAACCTGCGCCCCGTCCACCAAAACAAAATTGGACTACTAATAGATAGCGGCAGTGAACCCGATTTAATTGCCCGCCATCTCCAAGCCGCCGATGCTGTCCGCGCCACTCTTGGTCTCACCCTCACCGACTATGTTTTGACGGATGAACCGCTTAATATTGGCATTCAAAGCGCTGAGTCTGGGGCAACTTGGGGCACAATTGGCAACCCCGACAGCCTGTTACGTGCTGCTGATAAATTGATTAATCAAGCTGGGGCAACGGCGATCGCGGTCATTGCTAGATTTCCAGAAGATCTGCCGGAAAACGCGCTCCATGACTACCGACATGGCCAAGGCGTTGATCCCTTAGCCGGAGCCGAAGCCGTCATTAGTCATCTAATCGTCCGTCACTTCAAAATTCCCTGTGCCCATGCCCCGGCCCTCTCGCCGCTTGAACTCGACATTGGTATTTCTCCAAAATCTGCTGCTGAAGAACTTGGCCATACCTTTTTACCTTGTGTTTTGGTGGGCCTTAGCCGCGCGCCGCAATTTGCCCTGGCCAATCCTATGGCGGCTAATCCTACCGGGGCTAAGGGTTTCGATCGCCTCGACTCCGATCGTCCCCAATTTACCGACATTCACCGAAATCAAGTCAACGCCCTAGTCTTACCAGAAAGCGCTTGCGGCGGGAGCGCCCTATTGCACTTAAGCCAAACATCGACCCAAATTATCACCGTACGAGAAAATACAAGTCGGATGCAAGTCACGCCCGCAGATCTGGGAATCCGATCGATTTCAGTCAATTCTTACCTCGAAGCAATAGGAGTTCTCGTCGCCCACCGAAGCGGCATTTCCCTAGCCTCCCTCGGTCCCAAAATCGATCGAATTCGATGTCTTTAGGCCATTCCGCGATGTTTCCCATGACTTCACGATGGCGCACTCCATTACAATGAAACCATAACAATTGTTCTATCCGGTTAAGCTTTATGCAACCCATGTCCCGATCGCAAATCTTGTTGGTTCTAGGAGTCACCGCGATCGTCCTGTTGGGCATTGCTAAAACCTGGACTTATTTTGGTGCAGTCCAAATTCTCAGAGTTTTCTGGAATCCAGTTCATGCACTCTGGGGTTTGGGACTTGCTGTTGCTATTACGATCGCTAGCACCATTATTTACACCCTCTGGGACGATTATCGTAAAAGCGCTGACTACTACCTAGACTTGATCTTAAGACCCCTCGCACTCCCCGATTTAATCTGGATTGGACTGCTGCCGGGACTGAGTGAAGAACTCCTGTTTCGCGGTGTGATGTTGCCAGAGTTTGGATTGGATTGGGTGGGTGTTGTGCTGTCGAGCCTGTGTTTTGGGGCGATGCATCTGAGTAGCTTGAAACAATGGTCCTATGTGATGTGGGCGGCGCTTATCGGCGGAGTTTTTGCCTGGAGTGCCCTGATCAGCGGAAATCTCTTGGTCCCGATCGTGGCCCACATTTTCACCAATCTAATTTCTGCGATCGTCTGGAAAATTCGCCAGCCTAGCCCCGCATCCTAACTAATCGATTGACATTTGATATGCGTATCATTTTTTACCAAGGGTGAAATATAAGGTTTAATATTTTTTCTAGCATCAGGAGATGAAACGATCGTTAGCACAGCCTTTCGAAGGGAATTGTTCTGAACTTAAAATCCTCTCAAAGCGATTATCTGTAAGTATTTAAGCAAAATTGTAATTTTCTCAAAGGGAAGATTACTTAACATCAGGTTGCTCCGCCTAATCTATGTATTTGTAGTATATAAGGATGCTTTTCTACTACAAATGAAAAGCAAAACTATGCCATGATTACGGAGATGAATAGCGTTAAGTTATGCATTATTTTTATCTCGACCCGTTCGCTCCATAAGTTTCGCTAACATTCCTACGCACTCAAATTATCTCAAGTCATAAATTTAAGTCATAAATTCCTGTATCTAGACAATGCAGCAGCTTTTACCCTAATAACCTCTACCCCCACTCTTCACCCCATGACTACTTGTGAAGCTATCATCCAACAGTCCCGACTTCTCCATCATTGGCTCGAAGCCATTCCCTTTATCGATTACCACGGCTGGCAAATCCGAGCCTGTCCTGAAAGTAATGGCTGGGTTTGGGAGATTGTTGAGCCACCAGAGTTCGGCAATAGTTATTTTGAATCCGGCGTAGTCTACTCGAACCGATCGCGGGCGTTACTTTCTGCTCGGCGGTTAATTATTCGATTATCCGTTAGCCAAGCGCTTTCGCCAGTTCTAGAGGACTTCTGTAAATCAGGAACCCTTAATGCTGAAGAAACGCACAACTTGCTTCATAGTATTCACTCCGAAGGATTTACACCGATCGCAACCTAATTGCGACTTAAACGGTGATGAACTCAGCCTCTAGGGCTTCCTGAAAATTTGATCATTTATTATTTATTCCTCTGACCGCCCACTGAAAATTAGCTTAAAATCATTCTAAATCTCGATGAGTGAAGGGTTTCGCTTGATCTCCCACATAGGTCGCAGCGATGTGCCCGTTGCCAACCATTTGATATTTATAAGTCACTAATCCTTCTAGTCCAACAGGACCACGGGGCGGCATTTTTTGCGTACTAATGCCAACTTCTGCCCCAAATCCATAGCGGAATCCGTCGGCAAATCGGGTTGAGCAATTTTGGTAAACACCTGCCGCATCGACTTCGGCTAAAAACTGCGCGGCAGCTTGTCCATCTTCCGTGACGATCGCTTCCGTATGGCGAGATCCATAACGTGTAATATGTTCAATTGCTTCGTTTATATTTTTGACAATCCGAATGGATAAGATCAATTCACCATATTCAGTTACCCAGTCTTCATCCGTTGCCGGAGTCGCATTGGTCAGAATCTTACAAGTTGCCTCATCCCCGCGCAATTCAACGCCACACTCATTTAATCCGATCGCTACTTGTGGTAGAAATGTCGCCGCAATTGATTCATGAACTAATAAAGTTTCGATCGCATTACAGGCTGCTGGATATTGAGTTTTAGAATCAACTACGATCGGAATTGCTTTTACAAAATCGGCGGCTTTATCAACATACAAATGACAAATTCCATCCGCATGACCTAATACCGGAATTCGGGTATTATTTTGCACAAATTGTACAAATGAATTCGAGCCACGGGGAATAATCAAATCTACATAGGTATCGAGTTTCAATAATTCAAACGTTTCTTCCCTCGTCGTTAAAAGCTGAACTAGGCTAGCGTCAAGGCCGACCGCCTCAAGCCCTGCATGAATCGCTTTCACTAATGCCACACACGATCGGACCGCTTCCTTGCCCCCTTTTAAAATCAAACCATTTCCTGATTTTATCGCCAAGCTAGAAATTTGCATCACCGCATCAGGTCGTGCCTCAAAAATCACCCCCAACACCCCCATCGGGCAACTTACTCGCTTCATCACTAGCCCCGTATCTAGTTCGCGATGGATTTGCAATTCACCGATCGGATCCCCTAGTTTCACAACATCCCGCACCCCTGCGATCGCCCCATTCAGCTTAGTTCGATCGAGTTTTAGCCTTGCATACAGCGCCGATGAAATCTGATCTTCAACTGCTGCTGCACAATCTGCTTCATTCGCCGCCACAATCTCATCAGCATGACTCAACAATGCATTTGCGATAGATTCAAGCGCTTCATTTCGCCGCGCAATTGGTTCTAGGGACAGCGATCGGGCACTGGTGCGAGTCTTCTGGGCGAGAGTAACAAGATTAGGTGCAACAAGATTGGGGGCGACGGTCATGGTAGGCTCGGTTACGCAAGAAGTAGATTAAAACTCTAGAACAAAGTATAGAACATCCTCAGGGCCGATCGCCGTAGAGAAACTTAGATTATTCAGTGCTGTCAGTTATTGATATAAGTCAGTTATTCTGATTTTTTGTTCGTATTAGGATCATTTTGGTTCTTGATAAAAGTACGATTTGATTCTAAAGAGTTCTATAAAGTCTATAAAGCTGGATAGTCGAGTACATCCGAGAAATAGATTAGAATAAAAGCATTCACGATCGGTTGGCAATTTAATTCTGACATTGAGAGGAGTTTATAAATGGTTACAAAAGACTTTATCCTCAAAAATCTTGATAAACTTCCAGAAAACCGCTTGCATGAGGTTCTGGACTTCATTTTGTTTTTGCGGCACAGACAAAAACAAGAAGAGCTTGAGGATGCGGAAGATATCGTAGATGCGAAAAAATCTCTCGCAGAACCAGACTTCATCACGCTCACTGAAATGAAACAAGAACTAGGGTTACGTTAGATGGGTTATGAGGTCATCGTTAAGCCCACAGTTTTGCGTTATCTTCGTAAATTGGATAAAGATTTGCAGCGACTTATTGTAGATTCGATCGATTCCTTGAGCGATAATCCCCGCCCTGATGGATGTAAAAAGTTGGCGAAACTGATTTATACCGAATTCGAATTGCTGGAATTTATCGTGCTGTATATGAAATCAAAGATAAGCAATTAGTCGTGACGGTAATTAAAGTGGGACATCGTAAGGATATTTATCGTTAAAATGTGACTTTTGCTGAGAAATTGTTTTTGGGCGCTGTAAGGGAATTATTGAATAGAAAGTAAAAGCCCGATCGTAACCATTTCCTCGTTATCACACTCCAATATCTGGGAACACTTAGCAAGAAATAATTAGATCGTTAGTGACAAGGACGGAATTCTGTGGAGGAACGATCGTATTGGTTGGCATGGCGCGAACTCAACGGAATTGGTGCTGTTTTGTTGCACCGACTGTGGCAACATTTTGGCTCTGTCGAAACTGCCTGGACTGCCACCAGTGAAGACCTTCAGCAAGTCGAAGGCATCGGAAAACAGCGAGCCGAAAAAATTGTGGCCGATCGTCAACCGCTCAATCCCGAAAAACTGCTGGCCACCTATCAGCAATATAATCCCCACTTCATTGTTCCAAGTGATGCAGAGTATCCTGCCATACTCAAAAGCACTCCTGATGCGCCGACTATTTTGCATTACCGAGGTGATCTGGAACTACTGCAAACGTTAGAAACTCACCGGGGAATTGCGATCGTGGGCACTCGAAAAGCTGGAAAATATGGCAGCACTTGGGCCGAACGGTATAGTCAGGTTTTGACACGGCAAGATTTTATTATTATTTCTGGACTGGCCGAGGGCATTGATGCTATTGCTCATGAAGCTTGCATTGCGGCGGGCGGACAGACCATAGCGGTTCTGGGGAATGGCGTGGATCAGATTTATCCCCCCAGCAATCGAGATCTCTATGAACGAATTGAACACAATGGTTTGATTTTAAGTGAATATCCTGCTGGAACTCGGCCCGATCGTAAGCATTTCCCAGCCCGTAATCGTATTGTTGCTGGGTTGAGTCATGCCACATTGGTGATGGAAGCTGGAATGAAATCGGGAGCATTAATAACGGCAAATCTTGCTAATGAATATGGCCGTGAAGTCTATGCGTTGGCCGGGAATTTGGATAGTCCACAATCCGAAGGCTGTATTCACTTGATTCTGTCAGGGGCACATATCTTACCCAAGCCAGAGAAGTTTTTAGAGCTACTGGAAGTTATGCCAAACCTTTGCTATGAAGAGCCAAAATCTAAAGATCTTGAAGTAAAAGTATGTTCAGTATTACCAACCTTAGAACCCTCACTACAGATATTAATAGAAGCAATCATTCAACTCCATAACAATGCCCCGATCGATTTGATTATTGAAACCACCAAAATGAGTACGTCCGAGGTCTCAAGCGGATTACTGCAACTAGAGATGATGGACTTAATTGTACAAAATCCAGGAATGCGTTACGCGATCGTCTAAGGGCTTGAACAAATTGATGACTGAATTAAGTCGATCGCCTGCATAAGTTCCGGCTCTAGTTCTGGCTGCAATTACGCGGCTATGATTCCACGGTATGATGCATCCGAACATTTTAATTGCACGCATCACTCCCATGTCACAGAATTACCGCATCACACTGCTTCCCGGCGATGGCATTGGACCCGAAATCATGGCGATCGCGGTTCAAGTCCTAAAACGCATTGGTGAAAAATTTGACTTTACGTTTACGTTTACCGAAGCCCTAATTGGTGGCAGTGCAATAGACGCGACGGGCGATCCGTTTCCAGCCGCAACCCTTGAAGCTTGCAAAAATAGTAATTCAATTTTATTGGCTGCGATCGGCGGTTACAAATGGGATTCATTGCCCCGTCATCAACGTCCCGAAACTGGACTTTTGGCATTGCGATCGAGCCTAAATTTATTTGCAAATCTGCGGCCTGCCACGATTTTGCCTCAGCTTATTGATGCTTCAACTTTAAAACGAGAAGTCGTCGAAGGGGTAGATATTATGGTTGTGCGCGAATTGACGGGCGGATTGTATTTTGGTGAACCACGTGGCATTTTCACGACTGAATCGGGTGAGAAGCGGGGCGTGAATACTATGACTTATACAGAAAGCGAAATAAATAGGATTGGTAAAGTCGCCTTCGAGACTGCGATGAAGCGCGGAAAAAAACTATGTTCAGTGGATAAATCCAACGTGCTGGAAGTCTCTCAACTGTGGCGTGACAAAATCACTGAGATGTCCGCCGACTATCCAGAGGTTGAACTCTCTCATCTCTATGTGGATAATGCTGCGATGCAACTGGTCCGATCGCC